>NZ_AP014690.1:300000-582500 GCF_001547995.1 Asaia bogorensis NBRC 16594 | reverse complement strand
ACACCATCTTCTGGGGCATGATCTGTGGCGCGACCTTGCTGGCGGTCATCATCCCGCTGTCAGGGCATGGTTATGGTTTCCCGCTTACGGCACGCTGGCTGGGTGGCCTGCTCTATCTGGCCCTCTTCGGCTCGGTGGCGGGTTTTCTGTTCTATCTCGAACTGGTTCGTCGCATCGGTGCCGACAAGGCCGCCTATGCCACCATTCTCTCCCCCGTCATTGCGCTGGGCATGTCTGCCTTCTTCGAACAGGTCCACTGGTCCATTCCCATGCTGGCAGGGCTGGTCCTGATCCTGCTTGGCAACGTGCTGGCATTCCTGCGCCGCAAGCCCCTGCCCCAACCCGTCGAGGTGGAGCAGGGCTGAGGCCGGTTTGACAGAATGAGGGTCCGGTTTTCTGATGGTCGCCTGACACCCACCCTCGGGAGACGATCTGATGAAACCCGCCTCTGGCCAGACACCTGGCCTCGCCCTTCTGGAAAAAGAGGGTATTGCCTACACGCTGCACAGCCATGACTACGACCCCGATGCCAGTCGCAAGGGCCTGCAGGCAGCAGAGTCACTCGGTGTCGCACCGGAGCGCGTTTTCAAGACATTGATGGTCTGGGTAGACAAGGACAAACCCGCCTGCGCGGTTATCCGCTCGGACCATAAGCTGCATCTCAAGGCTGTTGCGGCCGCGTTGGGCGGCAAATCGGCCGCCATGATGGCCCCGCCCGATGCCGAGCGCCTGACGGCCTACAAGACTGGCGGCATCAGCCCCTTCGGACAAAAAAAACGCGTGCCGATCCTTCTGGACCGACACGCGCTTGAGCAGGAAACGATCTTCGTGAATGCAGGCCGCAGGGGGCTGCAATGCGAGATCACCCCCGAACCGACCGCCAGCCATTTTGGCTGGACGGTAGCGGCCCTTGCTGAATGATCAGAACCCGGTGGAGAGCGTGACCATCGCCGAGAACGGCGGGTTGAGGTAGTAGGACGGCTGACCACCTGAAGCGATCATGGTGCCATACACACCCTTGGTCGGGTTCAGGTTGGTGGTGAAGCCATACACACCGTTGCGGAACTTGGCGCCCGTGAGGTTGGTCATGTTCAGCTGGATCTGCGGTGACTTCATGAAACCCTTGTTCTTGAAGCGATAGCCGATACCCACCTGGTTGGTGACATATTGCGGGATCGAGCTGTCATTCATGAAGCTGGCATATTGCTTGCCGACATAGATGACCTGACCCGAGAACCAGAAGCTGCCATCGTCATAATCGAGGCCGAACTTGGCCTGCTTGGACGGCGAACGAATGGCAATCTTGCCAGCCGTCGGCAGCAGGTCACGGCCTACGCGAATGTTGTTGTCGATCGTCGAGTGCAGATATTCGAACGTCGCATAGGGGCGGATATGGTGCCAGGCGCGTGTGGCGATCTGGATATCGACGCCACGCGTAGTCTGGCCACCAGCGTTGACCGTCTGGCTGTAGCTCGCGCCTGCCGTCCCGTCATAGTAGTTGAGGGTCTGCTGACGGTTGGTCAGGTTATAGTTGAAGAACGAGATCGAGCCGACGATCAGCTCACCGTTATAGCGGTAACCGAGTTCTTCCTGGATGGTGTATTCCGGCTTGGAGGCCCCACCCTTCTGGGTCTGCGCGCCTGCCGTGTTGTAGTAATCGACCAGCGAGGTGTTGGACGGCGCCTTGAAGTTGGTGCTGCCCGACACGTAGATCTGGTGCTCCTTGTTGAAGTTCCAGGCGATGCCGATCTGCGGCAGCGGCTCAGGCGTATGCAGGTTGCGGTTGTACTGCGTGCCCGGCGTGTAGTTGTACATACGACGGGTGACCATCGCTTCCTTGAAGCCGATCTGGATGTTCAGGCGGTCATTGAAGTACTTCATCGTGTCGCCGATGAAGATCATGTTAACCTGCGTGAGCGACAGGAAGTCACGGGCGCGGAAAGGCTGGCCTGTGGTCGTCTTGATGACGTCTGTGGTGCCCCAGATGTTGTTCGCCTCACCGGTCGACTGGTTCACGATGCCATAGGGCGAGTACTGGTAGAGATTGGCGTACTCATACCACCAGCCCAGCGAGATATCGTGGTGATGATCGGGCTTGTAATGCAGCGAGATGGTATTGCCGGTGCGGAACTGCTCCTGGTTCGACGGCGCCAGTGCCAGAACGCTCTTGGCACCACCGAGATCAAGCTTGACGGCCTGGTTGCCCATATAGCTGGAGGCATTGATGACCGAGGCACCCGTGCCATTACCGATGCCGTGCCAGAAATACAGTGAATCCTCGAGAGTCAGCTTGGGCGTGATGACGATATGGGTCGGCAGGGCTGCAACCACGTTCTCGAACGGGTTGACGTGCAGCTTGTAATAATTCGCACCCGCTGCGGTCGGACCTGCATAATCCGTGGCGTAGTTGGTTGAATAACCGGTCGTGCGCCACTGGCTCAGATTCGGGGCCAGATAGAAATCGTTGGTCTGGTCGTTATAGGCTACGGTCAGACCGGTATGGCTTCCGTTGCGGAAGTCCTTCACCATCTTGAAATCGTAGTGGTACTTTTCGGCCTGGCCGGGGCCACGCCACGTGTTGCCCTTGGTGTGGCTGAACGCAAACATGGCGCGTACGCCGCTATTGCCGATATCGCCGGAGTTCAGGCGAATGAACTGACGGAACGTGTCGAACGAGCCGAAAGACACATCCATCACCCCGCCGAAGCGATGTGTGGGGTTGCTCATGGTCATGGTCGTCATACCAGCCGAGGCGCTCAGCACCGGGGTATCGAGATTGACCGAGCCCGGCTGCATCGAGACGCTCTCGAGGTTTTCGGATTCGAGCACTTCGTTGGCGTAAAACTGGCCACCACCGATATCGTTCAGCGGCGCGCCATCGAGCAGCCAGCCGATTTCCGTAGTGTCGAAGCCACGTACGTTGGTCTGACCCGTATAGAGACCGAAAGGATCGGCCTGGGTGACGTTCGCGGCGGGCATCATGGCGATGACCTGCTGCAGGTTCACGCTTGGCGCCAGCTTGGCGATGAAGTCATGCGTAATGGTCTGGACAGCCTTGGGGGCCGTCTCGACGCGCAGCAGGCCAGCACCCGGCTGACGGCTACGGCTGCTACGGCCGGTGACTGCAATTTCTTCAGGCTGCGAGCGGGCCATGACCGGCTGAGGCGCCGGGCGCATGACGGGGGCAACAGTACCCGCGGCCGGTGCCGTTGTAACAGACGAGGCTGCTACGGGCCTGGCTTTTGTCGTCCGGTGTGTGGACGCATGGTGCTTGTTACGGGTCGGCGCGGCGGTCGATACCTGGACGCTGCCTGCAAGGGCTGTGCCTGCAAGAAGCATCATAAGACAACGATGCGTGAAACTGGACGACATAGAGTGGCGTTTCCCTCGGCACTGGACAAAAAGGACTGGCTCTACTCGACATCAACAATATCGTTACGATATCGGACAGAAACCTACTTCCCGGCTACCAGTTACGTTGAGCAACAGCAACGAAAGCCGCGTGACAATTGCGCAGTCATGACAGAATCGTCACGCACTGTTACCCATCTGCATCATAGCGTGCTTCCTAAAGCGTTCATGGGCTGCTAATCGCTCCGCATATCCTGCGATGGAGCCTTGCCCTGCCTGCTTTCCGCCCCGCCGACCGCGTGCCGCCCAGAAACCTCTGGAAGCCCGCACTCACGATTATCGTTCTGGTGGGGCTGCTTGTGATCGCACGCGAATTTCAGGTGACACGCTCTGCGCTGACCCTGATCGAAAGCTGGAAGAACAATCCCGCCGCACCGGTGCTGTTTCTGCTGATCGGTATTCCCTACAGCCTGTTCGGGCTGCCGCGTCAGGCGCTTTGTCTCGCGGCCGGGCTGGTATTCGGCGCGGTCATCGGTTTTGCCCTGTCCACCATTGCCTCGCTCACGGGTGCCCTGCTCGGCTTTATATGGATGCGCCGTCTGGCCTCACCCCAAACGCGTGAGCGCTGGCAGGCGCGATTCAGGGGGAGGCTGCAGCTTATCGGGCATGTTCTGGCGAACTCGCCTTTTCAGGCTGTGCTGACCTTGCGGCTCCTGCCCGTGGGATCTGCCATCATGGTTACGGCAGCGGCTGGACTCTATGGTGTACCGCTGGCCGCTTTCGGCTGGGCCACGCTGCTGGGCGCCATCCCCCAGAATCTGGTTTTCGTCCTGATCGGTGCCGGGGCGCAGCTTGGGCAGAATATCCAGATCGGTCTCGGATTGCTGCTTTTTGCCGGATCATCCTTTCTGGCCTGGTTCCTGCTCGCCAGAGCGCGTCGAGAGGGTAGCGCGCTCGCCCAGTTGGCGGACAAGGCCGACCCCGATCAGCCTGTGTGATATGCCCCTGCGTCGCGCTCAAAATTGACTCCGGAGAGGGAGTTCTCGTGGGTGATATTTGCGGCAGGTCAAAAAAATCATTGAAAAACGGCCGGGCTGCGATATCTGACACCTCATCGCCAGAGACTGGCCAAAAAGCTGCCTTCTTAAAACCGCCTTCTCCCTGTTGCGCTTGATGAGCGTGACGCCCGGCCGAAACGGGGCATTCGTCCTTATCTCATAGTCCTTTATCCAGCAGGAGCGCCTCATGGCCTCTCCCGACGGGATCTCTCTTTCTGTTACCCCAACATCGGGGCGTCAGACCGACTCAATTCAGCCGCCTGTTGTCATGCCCAGCTGGCTTCCCCTGCTGCTCGGGTTTCTGACCGCGGTGGGGCCGGTCTCGACCGATATCTACCTGCCTGCCTTCCCCGCGCTGGAAAAGTCACTGCATTCCCCCGCAGGAAGCGCTGGCATGACGCTCTCAGCGTGGATGGTGGGGCTTGCCATCGGGCAGATCAGCATGGGGCCGCTTGCAGATCGCTTCGGACGGCGCATCCCGATGCTGCTTGGCATGATCGTCTATACGGCGGGCAGTGTCGGCTGCGCCATGGCGACCACCATGAGCGCCATGTGCTTCTTCCGGCTCATTGCGGCCATCGCCGCATCGGCCAGTATCGTGATCCCGAGTGCCTGCGTGCGTGACGTTTCCACGGGAAACGAGGCCGCAAAGCTCATGTCGAAGCTCATTCTGATACAGGGAATTGTGCCCATTCTGGCCCCGATGCTGGGTGGCATCGCACTCGACTACATCAGCTGGCGGGCCATTTTCTGGGTCTCGGCTGTCTATGGCGGCCTGTGTGTCCTGCTGCTGCTGCGTGCCTTTCCCGAGACGCTGCCGCCTGAAAGCCGGCGCGAACTGCGCCCCCTCTCCCTGCTGCATCGCTATCTTTCCATCGCCCGCGAGCGCTGCTTCATCACCAATGCCCTGGTCTGGGGATTCTGCGGCTTCCTGTCCTTTACCTATCTCACAGCCGCGCCGACCGTGTTCGAGCATATCTTCGGTTTCACGCCTGCCCATTATGGCATGTTGTTTGGTCTGTTTGCGGTCTGCATGATCGGGTCGTCACAGATCAACGGGGCTCTGGTAGGACGTGTCAGCTCATCGGCCATGCTGGGCTGGGCGCTGGCCATTTCGATTCTGGGGGCCATCGCGTTGCTGGTCGTGGTGATGCTGGCCGAGCAATATCCCGGCCCGACACATCATATCCGCCCCATCATGCTCATTCCCATCGTGGGCTGCATGATGATCACTCTGGGCATGACCGGCATTATCGGCCCCAATGCGATGGTCGGCGCACTCAGCAACCAGTCGCAGTTTGCCGGGAGCGCCTCGGCTTTTGCCGGCACCATGCAATATGCGCTGGGATCGCTCGCCAGCACGGCAATCGGCCTTCTGCCAGCCAACAGCCCGATGCCCATGGCCGCGCTCATGCTTTTTGCCGGGTTGATGATGGGCGTATTTGCCATATTGCGCCCCCACGGCCACAAGACGGTATCGTCAGCAAAATGATCGTCTGGCCCAATGGTGGAGAGTTAACTCATGTCCGATTCGCCTGTCCTTCTTGTCGAGGATGACGATTCTGTCGCCCTGATCGTCGAGACGATCCTCTCCACCCTTGGCAAGACGATCCTGCGGGCCGGCTCAGCCCAGCAGGCCATTGCGCTTGCAGGCTCTGATACCCCCGGCCTGATCATCACCGATCTCAATCTGCCCGGTGACATGGGGGGCGATGCGCTATCCCTGCATCTGCGCAAGGCTCAGCCCGCACTACCCGTCATCCTGATCTCGGGAGATTTCGACGATGATACTGCCCGCGATGATCTGGTGCCCGGCGCGGTGATCCTGCCCAAGCCTTTCCGGCGGGCTGCCCTGCTTGAGGCCATTGAAAAGGCCACGGCGCGCGCAGTCTGACATTTACTTTCGAGACCCGAACCGGCTAGATGCCGCGCCTTTTGATGATCTTGTAAAGCAGGGAAGAGAAGCAGGAACATGACCCAGACACCGATTCATGGCGATCAGCCCGAACTCGACCTCAAGAAGTATATTCGCGAGATCCCGGATTTCCCAAAGCCCGGTATCCTGTTTTACGATATCTCCACCCTCATCCGTAACGCCGATGCCTGGCAGATCGCGACAGCCCGTCTGGCCCGCGCCATCGCACCGTGGCAGCCCGATCTGCTGGCCGGGATCGAAAGCCGCGGCTTCCTGACGGCGGCACCTGTTGCCATGCGCCTTGGCTGTGGTTTCATCATGCTGCGCAAGCCGGGCAAGTTGCCGGGCAAGACCATTTCGCTGAAATACGGGCTGGAATACGGTCAGGACGAGCTGCATATCCAGGAAGACGCGATCAAGCCCGGTCAGCGCGTTGTGGTGCTGGACGATCTGCTTGCCACGGGTGGCACGCTCGCCGCCTCGATCCGCCTGCTCAAGAATGTCGGGGCCGAGGTTGTGGGCACATCGGTTCTGGTCGAACTTGACGGTCTGGGCGGCCGTGAGAAGCTGGACGCCCCCCTCCATTCGCTTCTAACCTACCCGGCCTGAGGGCCAGCCCAAGGCCAGACAGCCGACGCGTATGACCCGTGGGGGACGCCTTGTCCCCCCGATACGTTCTGGCGGTGATGGCAGGCCCCGTTCTGATGGAGCCTCGTCATGACAGATCGCCTCTCCTCGCTCTGGCAGCAGCGTTACCGCTCGCCCCTCCCCGCATCACTCGAGACGTCGCAAAACGCGGCCCCCATCTGCCAGAGCGCCGTTCTCGACAGCCTACTCTCCCACCGTTCGGTCAGAGCCTATCGGCCCGATGCCCTGCCAGAGGGCACACTGGAAGCCGCCATCGCGGCCGCCCAATCCGCCGCAACGTCGAGCAACCTTCAGTGCTGGAGCGTTATCGCCATTGAGTCGTCAGAGCGACGCGAGGTTTTCGCCCGACTCTGCGGCAATCAGGCGCATATCGCCGCCGCGCCGCTCTTTCTGGTCTGGCTGGCTGACATCTCACGTCTGGAACGCCTCGCCACTCAGGCAGGCCAGCCTGCCGAGGCACTCGACTATACCGAATCCTTCCTTATAGCGGCCATCGACGCGGCTCTCGCCGCGCAGAATGCCGTGGCCGCCCTCGAAGCAGCAGGTCTTGGAACTGTCTATATCGGTGGGTTGCGCAATCATCCGCTTGAGGTCGCAAAGGAGCTCGACCTGCCAAAGGGCTGCGTCGGACTTTTTGGCCTGTGCGTGGGCTATGAGGATGAGACACGCCCCGCCAGCATCAAACCGCGCCTGCCCCAACGCGCCGTGCTGCATCGAGACCGTTACGACACCACGCAGGAAGCTGGAGCCATCGCCAGCTTCGATGCAGCTGACAACGCCTTCCAGCAGGAACAGTCACTGCCGCCTCGCCTCTGGTCCGAGGCCATGGTCAAACGCATCGTTTCACGTGAAGGCCTGCATGGCCGCGATACCCTGCTTGCCTCTCTCAAGGCCCTCGGTTTCCCGATGAAATAGGCTTGCGCCCAGCCGGACAGCTTTCCTCGCCTCTCAGGAAAGCTTCGGCTTGGTTGCGTCCGGCCTGGCACCGCTCAGGATGATATCGATGAACTGGACGGCCTGTTCCGGACGGTCGCCCGCAATCGTGCAGACACCATAAACCGCGCGTAGCATATCCATCGGGTCCACGTCGTCGCGCAGATCTCCCTGCGCGACACAGGCGGCAGCGAGTTTCTCCATGGTTTCGACAATGGGACCGCCCGTGCGGGCGTAAAGTGCCGATGAACCACCGGAGAGCGTATTGAAGACGGGCGTCATGGCCTGCTTCGTGGCAGCATAGCCGACAAAAAGCCGCATCCATGCCCGCAAGGCCTCAAGCGGGGGATGAGCCGCACGAAGCGTATCGGCTGCACTGAGCAACTGGTCACGCTCATCCGCATAAACAGCCTCGATCAGGGCAGAACGATCGGCAAAGTGACGATAGAGCGTGCCGACACCCACACCCGCACGGGCTGCGATTTCGTCCATGCGTATATCGGTCTCACCGGTCACGAAGGCCTGGCGTGCAGCGGCCATCAATGCCTGACGGCTCCGCTGCCCATCGGCGCGGGGGCGCCTCTGGCGGGGCGTCTCGCCCATGATCATTGTCCCCTTGTTAAACGGAATTTGATTCCGTATATGTAAAGCGGAGTATGCTTCCGTTTAGCGCGCGTCCTGTCGGCCGGCAAGATGTGCGCGCCTTATGCCCTGCGAGGCTGTTCATGTCTGCTCTAACTTCTTCTCCCGCTACTCCGGCGATGACGCCGGACACCAAGTTCAATGCGCAATCCACCACCGATGATGTGCTTGCCGGTCTCTCCCTGGCTGGGAAACGCTATCTCGTCACCGGTGTTTCTGCCGGTCTCGGGGTCGAGACTGCCCGCGCCTTGGTGGCTCATGGTGCCGAGGTTATCGGCACGGCCCGTGATCTGGCCAAGGCAGCAAGGGCGACTGCCAGCATCGACCCGACACGCCTGCAAATCGAGAAACTTGCGCTCGATGATCTGGCAAGTGTCCGTGACTGCGCCGAACGATTGCTGGCACGGGGCGTGACATTCGATGCGATCATTGCCAATGCGGGTGTCATGGCCACACCGCAGGGTGTGACGAAGGACGGTTTTGAAACCCAGTTTGGCACGAACCATCTGGGTCATTTCGTCCTGGTAAACCGACTGATCCCGCTGGTCAGGCCCGGTGGACGCGTGGTCATGCTTTCCTCTGCCGGGCACCGCTACAGCGATGTCGATCTGGAGGATCCAGGGTTCCTGACAACAGACTATACGCCCTTCGGCGCTTACGGACGATCCAAGACAGCCAATATCCTGTTCGCGGTCGCGCTGGATGCCCGACACAGGGCTCGCGGCATACGGGCCGTTGCCATGCATCCGGGCGGAATCGCCACCGAGCTGGTGCGCCACATGGCTGAAGGTGAGATCGAGGCCATGATCGAGCACATCAGCCAGCAGGAGGCCGAGGCAGGTCGACCGCCTTTTCGCTTCAAGACCATTCCTCAAGGGGCTGCCAGCACTGTCTGGGCCGCGACCCGCGCGGAACCGTCAGAGATTGGCGGCCGCTATGGTGAAGATTGCAGCATCAGCGCGGTTGTGCCGGATGACCAGCCGCTTGGAATCACCATTCCCGGCGTGCGGGCCTATGCGGTCGACCCCGAGCGGGCCGAGGCTCTGTGGACCCTGAGCGAGAAAATGGTGGGTGAAACCTTCCCCACACCGTGATCTGTGGAAGCGGCCTCGCCAATCACACGAGGTCGCGCACCCTCCGGGAACATTGCACCATTGACTGGGCAGGATCGCCCACGCTCATTGCTATTGGCGGGAATAGCTGGCCCCGCTCTGTCGCCAACAGCCTGATCCGCCTATCGACCGGGTGGAGCCAAGGCTTCAGCGAGCGGTGACGGCAAATCCCGAGTTCTCCCAAGGATCAGATCGGTCCCTGCCCTCACCCCCGGCTCATGCGCTCAGCCAAGAGCCTTGACGAGGCTTTCCGATGTGATCTGATCGATGGAACGGGCGCCGGTCAGGGTCATCGCCACACGCAACTCCTTCTCCATCAGGTCGAGCAGCTTCTCCACACCACGCTGACCGTCTGCGGCAAGGGCATATACAAAGGCGCGTCCGAGCAAAACAGCATCGGCGCCAAGAGCGACCATGCGGGCGATATCAAGCCCCGAACGCACACCGGAATCAGCCAGAATAGCCAACTCACCCTTCACGGCATCGGCGATGGGCGGCAGGGCGCGACAGCTTGAGAGGACACCATCGAGCTGTCGGCCGCCGTGGTTGGACACCACAATGCCATCTGCGCCAAAACGCACAGCGTCACGGGCATCTTCAGGATCGAGAATACCCTTGATGAGCATCGGGCCTTTCCAGAAAGTCCGGATCCATTCCAGATCCTTCCAGCTGATCGACGGGTCGAAGTTCTGCGCCAGCCAGCCGATATAGTCCTCGAGACCTGTCGGATTGCCACGATAAGCCGATATATTGCCCAGATCATGAGGCTTGCCTCTGACCCCGACATTCCAGGCCCATTCAGGGTGGAGCACAGCCTGGGCAATGCGTCGTGCTGCGGCATAGGGACCGGACATACCCGAATGCACATCGCGGTACCGTGCCCCCGGTGTCGGCATATCGACCGTGAAGACCAGCGTTGTCACCCCGGCGTCACGCGCGCGCTCCAGCACATTGCGCATGAAGCCTCGATCCTTGAGTACATAAAGCTGGAACCAGATCGGGGCCGGGCTCTGGCTCTGCACCTCTTCGATCGGGCAGACAGAAACCGTGGAAAGCGTGAAGGGTATGCCCTTGCGCGCCGCAGCCCTGGCTGCCTGAACCTCGCCGCGACGCGCATACATACCTGTCAGACCGACCGGCGCCAGGGCCGCGGGAATGGCAAATTTCTGCCCCAGCAGCGAGACCGATGTGTCCAGACCCGAGACATTGCGCAGCACGCGTTGCCTCAAGGCGACATGGGAGAGATCCGCCTGATTCCGACGCATCGTATATTCTGCATAGGCCCCCCCATCGATGTAGTGGAACAGGAAAGGCGGCAATTTGCGTCTGGCAGCCTTGCGATAATCCGTCGGGGCGGAAATCAGCATCGGGTCGGACTCCTGGGGTCGTATCGTTACAATTGCATAAGCAAGGCCCGATCGCCCGACCGGGTCCAGTCACATCCCTGTGGCCCGCCCCGGCTGTCTCGTCTGCCGGGGAGCGACGAGAGGGCGTGCCCTGCCTCGAACACACGGCCTTGGGCGGAGCCGAAAGGCTACCATTGGACAATCGATCGTTTATCCACGGTATTCGGGCGCCAGGGAGGTTGGCGCCGTATGACCCGTCGAAGAATAACAGGCCTTCCATTCCGGGCGGCATGGCCGAAAGCCGCCCGGATGGCATAGACTTAACGCAGGATACCGGTGTGACCCACGCTGTAGCGGCCCGGCTGCGGCCAGACGGTCAGACCATGCGGTTCAGCCCCTACGGGGATCTTCTTCACATCGCCGGTCTCGGTGTTAATGGCATAGGCCACATCATCGAAACGGCCGGAGAGCCAGAGCAATTTTCCATCCGCACTGACATTGCCCATATCCGGGCTGCCACCGCCGGGGATCGGCCAGGTCTTGACGACCTTGTCTGTCGCGAAATCGATCACTGACACGCTGCCGGGGCTGTGGCGCGGGCCATGAATCCTGTGTGAACCACGATTGGCCACATACATGAACTTGCCGTCACGGCTGGGGTATTCGCCATGCGTACCGGGGCCAGTCGGGATGAAGCCGGTTTCCTTGAAGCTGTCACCATCGACCACGAACACACCATCGGCATGCATATCGGCAATGTAGAATTTATGGCCGTCCGGGGCAGTTAGGATATCCTGCGGCATCCCACCCTTCGACAGCTTGAGATACCCGATCAGGCTGCGGTTGACCGTATCGATCTTGGCCAGATAGCCACCAAATTCACAGGTGAAAATGGCATAACGGCCATCGATCGAGAAGTCGGCGTGGTTGATGCCCTTGCACTGCGGCGCCTCAACCGAGCCGATAAGGGCCATGGTATGCGGGTCACGGAAATCCAGACGCTCATGCGCTTCAGCCACCACGATGGCGTATTTGCCATCCGGGGTGAAATACATGTTGTAGGGGTCGTCCACCGTGACAGCAGGGCCCGGCTTGCCCGTACGCGGGTCGATCGGGGTCAGGCTGCCATCATTGCTGCCTTCGGCGTTATTGGTGACCCACAATGTCCGCAGATCCCAGCTGGGCACCACATGCTGCGGGCTGCGACCCACCTTGAAGGTGTCGACCACCTTGAACGTTGCGGGATCGATGACCGAGACGCTGTTGCCACGCAGATTGGGCACATAAACCCGCGCCAGATCATCCTTGATGGCCGGCGAGATCTTGCCCGAAATCGTCTCGCTATAGATGTTTTTGGGGTCAATGACCGCAGGCATGCCGGGAATTGTCTGCACGGCACCGGCAACTGGGGTGGCCGCGCTCGTTGCGGCCGGGGGCGTCACCTGAACGACGGGGGCGACTGGCGCTGTGCTGGCGGGCGTTGTGCTGCCGGCCGTAGTGCTGGTCGGGGTAGCGCTGGATGAAGGCGCGGCAGACGGCGTTGTGGCGGCAGAAGCCGGGGCTTGTGAGGTTACACCCGAAGCCGCCGATGATGCTGTAGCCGGTGCGGATGCCGCCTGTGCCGGAGCTGCAGGGGTTTCCTGCGCACGTGTCGCCTGGGCGGTGGCCAATGACAGGCCAACCAGCGAGACGATGAACGCGTGATGTGAAAACTTCATAGATGCTCCTTGATAACGGTTCTGCCTAGCGTGACGCGCCGAGGGCATCGAGCGCCGCCTGAACCTGAATCGCTGTTCCGATCTGCCCCAACGCCACAGTCGCCGGGCGCGGGTCGCCTCCATAAACGCCCTGTGCGCTGTCTGGCAGCGCAGCACTGTGCAACGCCTGCTCACGCACCATCGTCGGATCGATAGCAAGCATGAGCGCTGTATCGCTCAGATCCGCATGTTTGCCCAAATCCTTGCCATATCCCTTTTGCCGCAGGATCTCGGCATAGCGTGTGCCGATACTGTCATAATAGGCTGCGAGGTAGATGGCCTCGCCCTGACCACGCCACTTATTGTTCAGCTTGTCCACCGCCGCCTTGAGATAGGACAAATACCCGCCATGGTCGGCAATAAACACGACACGCCGGAAGCCCTGAACATGAAAACTGTCCCCCGCCCCCATGATCAACCCCTCAAACACAGCAGGCGGGATCGAGATCGTCCCGGCAAAACGCATATGAGAGGTGCGGGGGGAGGTTCCGCCTTCAGGTACGTAGGCAATGACCGGGGCAACAAGCGTATGGCCCAGCCGGGCGGCGATACGATCCGCCTGTACTTCGGCCCGCACATTGTGCTTGCCGACGGCAATATAGGGGCCGCTTTGCTCGGTTCCCCCTACGGGTACGATGATCGTGTCTGTACCGGACTGGATGCGGGACTGGATTTCGGTCCAGGTCAGTCTTGCAAAGGACACTGTCTCGGCATGACCTGTCGACGGATGAATGAGGCAGGTCAGCGCCGAGGCAACCAACAGACAGGCCGCACGCCTGACATCGGGAATAAAAGCCAAACCGAGATCTTTCACCGGAAAACCTGACACATGATACGCCTTGCCCTGCGTCTGCGGGGCCTGAGCGGATCAGGTTTTAACATAGCTGAAGCGGTGCGCCAGAGAGGCGCACCAAAAGACCAACTTCAGGGTGCGATGCCCCTGCTTGCCACTATATCTGGCTTCATTCTGCAACCGGCCCTTGCTCCCGGCCCGCCAATGCCGTGCCCCCATCGGGGCAAACCGCATGACGCGGCACCGGGAGCAAAACCACCCGCCCCTTGCGCTGTCATGTTGCAGAGTTTTGCTAGCACTGTAAAACCTGCTGGCTCCCATACAGTCCCGCTTTCACGCCTTCACTTCAGGATACCATTTTCATGGCGCTCGACCCCGTTGGCCTCAACGCCCTTCTGGCCCCCGAACCCATCGACAGTGTCGCCCATGTCATTCAGGTCGCTCTGACACCTGTTTTCATGCTGTCAGGTGTTGCCTCGCTGCTGACCCTGTTCAATACGCGTCTGGCGCGGGTTTCAGACCATGTTGAGGAAGTCGCCCATCGCCTGCAGGACGACCATGAGGGCGACCCGGATGAGACAGCGCGACTGAAGCGGCACCAGAATCGACTGCGCCGGCGGGTGTTTGCTCTGGATTGTGCCATCATGCTGGGCGGCGTTGGCGGGGCCTCCACCTGCGGCGCGGCATTGGCCCTGTTTCTGGGCAGCCTGCATAATAGCCAGACTGTGGCCTGGCTGATCTTCCTGTTCGGGGGTGCGCTGTTCTGTACGGTCGGAGCGCTGTCGTCTTTTCTGGTGGATACGCTTCTGGCCTGGCATGGCCTGAAAAGAGATGGAGCCCTGCCTAAGCCCGTGACCACCATCAAAGCAACAAGATAGGCCTTGGGACACCTTGGCGGGATATTTTATTTCGCCAAATACCCGTAGGTAAAATCCAAATAGAAACCGAAGTCGTTCCATGCGTTTATTGCATTGCTGGAGCGCGTTTTGAGCGATTGCTTCGGGCCGGTTTTGGGCGCTCTTACCGCGCCCACACACCAGATACCTTAGGAATAGCTTATGTTCACCGTTGAAATCCTCAACCTCGTCTCTCATCCGCTCAGCGCTCTGAGCGCTCTGACGATGGTTTCTTTCATTCCCGTTATTGGCGCTCTGCTGGTTGCCACGATCGCAGCCGATCGTACAGCCTGATTTAACGTCGGAAATAATTGTGAATACTTGAAGAAGAGATTAATCACCCGTTTGGGCGTCATCCCGTCTTCAAGAAATTCATCACTGTTGTTTGCTCACCGCCCTCAACGGCGGGTCGGTGCAAACAATCCCAGATCCAGCTTATGACCATTGGAATAGTTGAGCCCGGTCACGCGGCCATATTCCGTCAGGGCAACACCCTGCGCATCCAGCGCTGAACGAAGCGCTGCTTCATCCTTGCGATCAACCAGCACCAGAGAACACGCCATATTGGCTGTGAGATACCGTGCGGCATCGGGCACACCGAGCAGCTTCGTGTTCGATCCGGCCAGAAACGCCAGGCTGGGCTCGGAATAGGATACCGAGACGAGCGTGCTCTCCTCACAAGGCTTGTAATCCTCGTAAAGCGCCGCAGCGCGGGGCGCGAGCTGCAACAGGCCAAGATTGGGTATGACCGTAAGGAAGATGCCGGCATGGATCACAACAGCCGCGCTGATCATGACCCAGGCCGCCTGAAGGCGTCGCGCTTTCCACAGAAGCCAGAACCCGTAAATCACCAGAGGCAAAGCGCCTGCCACGGCAATCGACGCTCCAATATCGAAGCGATGTTCGCTCTGCCATAGCAAGGCGAGTCCAGCCACGGCAAAGACTAGAGCCAGTGCGCCCCAGAGCAGTCCATAGACCCCCATCAGCCCCCGTGCCCACAAGGCAGAGGGTCGGCGCAGCGGCCACCTGACTAGCGTGGCCGCTACCAGAATGGCAATTGCGGGGTAGGTGGGCAGAACATAATGCGGCAGCTTGGTCGCAATTGCCTCGAAAACCAGCCAATGGGGGACAATCCAGCACAGCAGGAAGCGCACAGCTGGTTCGCGGTGACGCGCCCAGATGGCAGGCAAACCCAGCACCAGAAAGAGCGATCCAGGCCAGAAAGCGAGCAGGAACACCACGGCATGAAAGCCCGGCGGCAAACCATGCGCCTGCTGCCCGTGTCCGATCTTGCCAAGGAAATTGGTTCCGACTGCGCGTGAGAAGAAGGCACCGTGGCTGACCACGCCAATCGCGATGCACCAGGGCAGCACGACAGCCAGAGTGACCAGCCAGCCCCATGAAGGGCGCAAACGCCGGAACCAACTTGCCTGCTTTTCAATCACACGCAGGGCGAGCGGCGTGGCAAGCCCTGGAATGAGAACGACCGGCCCCTTGAGCATGAGCCCACAACCCAACGCGCCCCAATACAAAAGTGCGATGGTGACCGGCGTTTCGCGGTTGCGCTGGGCATCGAGATAAGCGCGCAGCAAGGCCGTCTCGACCAGAAGGATATCGAGCAGCAAGACGGTGTCGATGGTCGCCATCCGCCCTTCGGCCGTCAGCAACGTCGAGACCGCCAGCAGGGCCGCGGCCACAAGGCCGGTCATTCCACCAAAAAGCAGCGCGCCCAGATAGGCTGTCAAAGTTACCGCAGACACGGCGGCAATCAGGCTCGGGATTCGATAGGGCCAGGCAACATGACGGTCATGAGGACCGCCGAAGATTTTCTGAGCCGTTGCCTCCAGCCAGTAAATCCCAGCGGGCTGCAGATAGCGGGGCTGATCGAGAAAACGGACATCGATGAAATTGCCGCTTTCGAGCATCTGGGCCGACGCTTCCATATAGCGTGGCTCATCGCGATCGAGCGGCACGAGGCTCATCCGCCCAGGCAGAAAAATTGCCAGCGTCAGCAGCGCTACGCCAAGGTAATGGCGCCAGGTCAGAGTCATGAGAGCCCTCAGCGTTCGGTTACGCGGCCCGGCAGTCTCGTGCGATTGAGCAGCCACATGACACCCAGAAGATCACGGATGCCGACGAGCGCGCGATTGAGATTGGTATATTTGGACTGGCCGTGCAGACGCGCCCGGTGACGGGTCTCGACACAGATCAGCTTTGCCCCGTAGCACCCGAGAAGGGCGGGCAGAAAGCGATGCACACCCTCGAATTGCGGAATACGCAGGAAGGTATCACGCGCGAACAGCTTCATGGGGGCGCCCGTATCGGGGCAGCCATCATTGAGCAGTCGACGACGCAGCCCGTTGGCCAGTCGCGTGGCGATCACGCGTGAAAGACGGTCATTCCGCTTGAGGCGAACGCCCACAACCAGAGGTTCGCCCTCTTTGAAGGCTTCGGCACGTTTGAGCATGTCGATAATGACCGCGGGATCATCCTGACCGTCGCCATCCAGCGTGGCAATCCAGCGTCCCTGGGCCGCCTCGATGCCGGTACGCAGCGCCGCAGACTTGCCCCGACACCGATCATGACTCAGCAGGCGCAGGGCAGGAAGGAGGCTTTCACGGGCAGAGAGGAGTTGGGGCACCGTCGCATCGCGGCTGCCATCATCAACGAAGATGATTTCGATATCCGGCGCGTTCTCGAACACATTCGCGAGTTCCTCGCAAACGGGGCGGATATTCTCGGCCTCGTTCAGAACGGCGATAACGATGGAGAGACGAATAGTCATGGCAGGAACCGCCTATGAATTGTCCGGGCCATGGAGCCCGGACAGATGATCAGGCCGCGTTCTGGTTGCGCGATCCGGCTTCGTTGGAAGCCTTCAAAGCCTGTGGCAGATCACTGATGCCACGGTCAAGCAGGGCTGAAGCGCCTGCCTGCTCGGCAGTAAGATGCTGGGTCAGCAGGCTGCGTGTCGCCTGAATGGCTGCATCGGCTGCCATTTCACGCACTTCGCGAATGGCTGCGCGCTCGGAAGCCGCAATACGGTCACGGGCCATCTGCTCGCGGCGGGCTGCCACGGCTTCTGCCTCGCGACGGGCGTTTTCGGCAATGCTGGCCGCCTCGGCGCGCGAACGCTCGATCAGGGCACGGGATTCGGCCAGAGCCTGCTCACGCTCACGCGTGGCATCTTCAAGCATCTTCTCGGCCTCTCGGCGCAGGCGGCTTGCCTCGTCCAGGTTGCTGCGCACCTGATCGGCACGTGCATCGAGAACGGCTGCAATGGCCGCCCAGAGCTTGCGTCCGAAGAACAGGAAGAACAGGACGAAGGAAATAGCGACATAGAAACGCTGATCATGAAACATCGCGTATTCTCCTCAGCCCTTGCTGGCCGCAAGCCCGGCCTGGACTGCGTCCTGCACCTGGGCCCGGGAAACCGCATTTTCCAGACCTGCGGGACGCAGCAGCTTTTCGATCAGGCTCTGGGCCGTTTCGGTAGCGACTGTCGGCAGGCTGGCAAGCGCTTCGGCACGGGCAGAAGCAATGCGCTTTTCAGCTTCGACAATATCGGCATGAAGCCGATGGTTCATTTCGTGGGTCTGTGCCTCGGCAGCCATACGGGCTTCGTGAACGACCCGGTCGATATTGGCCTGAGCCTGTGCAGCCGCGTCGTGGCGGGCGCGTCGCAGTTCGTCAACGGCGCGGTCAGCGTCGTCACGGGCACGGCGGGCAATATCGAGATCGCCCTCGATCCGGTTGCGTCGATGGGTCAGAACCCCTTCGATGCGCGGCAGGGCCGAGCGGCTCAGAATGACGTAAAAGACCGCGAAAATGACAGCGCCCCAGACCACCTGCCCGATGAGCAGGGGGTTGGAGAAGTCAAGCTGCGGCATGCCAACGGCCCAGGCCCGTCCCGGCACAGTGCCGAGCGCAAGCACGACGGCAAGCGTGGCAGCGAGATTTCGAGACGGAAGGCGCATGACTGTTACCCCTGCCTCTGGATCAGACGAAGAGGATCAGGAAGGCGATGAGGAGAGCGAAAAGCGCAACGGCTTCCGTCAGCGCGAAGCCGAGCATGCCGAGGCCGAACACGTGCGGGCGTGCGGCCGGGTTGCGGGCGATCGAGCTCACCAGCGTCGAGAAGATGTTGCCGAGGCCGATGCCGACACCGGCAAGAGCGATAACAGCAATACCGGCGCCAATTTCGCGAGCAGCAGAGACGTCCATGAGTCAGGTTCCTTGGTTACGACGATACAACAGTTGAGCGTGGGTCGCGGCGTGCACTCAGTGCGCCACAGCCTCACGCAGATAAATGCAGGTGAGGATGGCGAACACATAAGCCTGCAGAACGCCCACCAGCAATTCCAGAGCCGTCAGTGCGACATTGATGACGACAGGCGCCACAGCCAGCACCGACCCGAATGCCCCAAGACCCGCCAGCATCAGGGTAAAGCCGGCGAAAACTTCGAGCAGAACGTGACCAGCCATCATGTTGGCGAAAAGTCGGATCGACAGGCTGACAGGTCGCGAAAGGAAAGAAAGGATCTCGATCGGCACCAGAAGCGGCGCGAGGAACACAGGGGCGCCATCGGGCAGGAAATGCGCGAAGAACTTGAAACCCTGGTGCTTCAGCGAAGCGAGAATAGACACCACAAAAACCAGCAGGGCCAGCGACACGGTCACGGCAATATGGCTGGTAAAGGTGAAGCAATACGGGATCAGGCCGAGATAGTTACCGGCCAAAATGAAGAAGAACAGCGCGAATACGAACGGGAAGAAGGCCGTGCCTTCCTTACCGATCGTCTCTGTCGCCATGTTATGGATGAAGTCATAGCCCAGTTCGGCTGCTGCCTGCAGACGACCCGGGACAACAGCCGCGGGGCGCATGCCGATATACAGGAAGGCCAGAACAAGGATGACAGCCACCAGCATGAAAGCCGGAGACTGACTGAAGCGCAGCGCCTCGCCAATCTGCCCGAGAACAGGATGAAGCTCGAACTGGCCGAGCGCGTCAATCGTTGATCCGGCGGCCAAGCTGCCTCTCCCGTTTACGATGCAGACTTCCAGGCTCATGCCGGAAATCCATGAAACTCACAGTTTAAAGGGTGCAGCTTGCGGCTTCACCCCGTCAGACGTTGGCGTTTTTCACCGCACGCCAGACATTCAGCATTCCTGCTGCACCGCCGATGAGCGAGAACAGGATCAGGAAGAGCGGTCTGGTGCCACACAGGCGATCAAGCCCGTATCCCATAACCACACCGACAACCAGCGCCGCGACCATTTCGGTCCCGATCCGCATTGCCAGCCCGAATGCCGAATAATCGGCATTGCTTTCATCCCCTGTGGAAACCGAGTCCGACTTTCCGCTTTTGCCGCGCATCCGGAGTTCTGCATCGGCCAGCCTCTTGTTGAAGCTGTCGGCGCCTTGCTCCGCCTGCGAGGAAACGTTCAGGTCGTCCTGTGCGCCCACGATTCCATACCTCGCTTTTCTCCCCTGTGCGGGGAGTCCTTGGTGCGCGTCTGCTACCCATGTCGACGTGTCGTGTCAACGCCTCGTAACTGCAGGACAATGATTTCTTGGCCCTGTCATGACTGCGTTACTGGCCCCTCACCTCGCCTGTCAGCTCACGTCTCGTTCTGTCCAGTGCCTCTGCGTAACGACGCAGCACATATTTCTCGCTCAGCAGCCCCACGACACGACGCGAGAGACGATCGGCGATCACAACAAGGGCATCGGCCTCGGCCTGCTCGAAAAATGCGGCTGCTTCCCGGCAGGTCATCTCCGGCAGCAGCGTCAAATTCTGATGTAGGGCCAGGTCGCCAAGCATCCTGTCATCGGGGTGATCGGGCGCATGGACCTCGGAGAGAAGTACGATCCCACGATATGTTCCGGATGCATCAACGAGCACGATCTGCGGCGTTGCACCAAGAGGGCAGCATTGCCGCGCCTGGCCAAGCAGGGTGTCGGGGGTGAAGCAGGTCATCTCCTGGCGCATCATCCGCCCCACGGTCAGTTCACGCAGCCAGCTGATATCGATGGCAGAGCGAATCGATTCGCCGCGTTGATGGAAACGCCATGTGGCAAATGAGTAGCCAAACAGACGCCGCACCGTGAGCAGGGACATCACACTGGCCAGCAGAACACCGCTTGCCAGAGAGAGATCAGCCGTCATCTCAAGGATAAGGCAGGTCATGGTCATCGGCACACCGATGATCGCCACCGCCGTGGCACTCATGCCGAGAATGGCGCAGGTGGTCATTGACAAGGCTGCCGGGAAGAGCGCTGTCAGCCCATGCCCGAAAATCGACCCTGACAACACGCCGAGAAAAAGCGAGGCGAAGAAAAGGCCGCCGCGAAAGCCGCTCCCGATCGAGATGGACGAGGCAACAGCCTTGAACACCAGCAAAATGACGAGTGTCGAGACTGGCAACCCTTCGACCAGCACCTTGCGGACGGCTGCGTGGCCCGCAGACAGGATGGATGGCGAGTAAAGGGCGAGGGCACCCACCATCAACCCGCCCAGACCGGGCCTGACCCAGCCCGGCAGAGACAGCCGCCTGAACAGGCCCTCGGCAAATGTCACGCCATACATGACGGCAATGCCCGCGAGACCACATGTGACGCCAAGCAGCATAACCGGCAGGCTGTCACGCATTCCCAAAGCAGCATGCGGTAGCATGGTGACTGTCGCTGTTACCCCGCCAAGCAGGCGCACAACACCGACAGCACTGATGCTCGCGATCGCGACAGGGGCCAGATTGACGAGAGAATACGTCCCGATCACCAGCTCAAAGGCATAGAAGGCCCCTGCCAGGGGAGCATCGAACGCCGCGCCAATAGCGCCCCCCGCACCGCATCCCACCAGGATACGCATATCGGCGCGGCGCACGCGGAACAGAGCGCCACATCGTGAGCCCAGAGCCGCAGCAATCTGCGAGAACCCGGCTTCTAGGCCGAGCGAGGCACCACAGCCATTGGACATGAAGGTCTGAAACGCCACGATGGCACTGTCACGCACCGACATACGCCCACCGTGAAGGGCATTGGCCTCGATCGGATCAACGGGGCGATGTCGGTAGCGCCGCGCGACGATCAGCCCGAACATGCCGAGCGCAAGACCGCCAAGGCAGGGCATGAGCACGGTGCGCCAAGGGTCGAGACGGTCAAGCCCTGAAAGTCTGCCATCATTATGCAGGTCGTAAAGCAGCCTGTGGGCCAGCAGCGTTGCCCGCGTCATGAGCCAGACACTCAATCCAGCAAAAATTCCGACACAAGATGATAGGACAGTCAACCAGATTTCATTGGATCGGACGAGGGCGCGGGCATAGTAGGGCACATGCACCCTGTGGCGAATACGCCTAAAAGCCTGTCGCCGCGCAGTTCTGTGGAACCCTGAACCCAAGAGAGATCCTGACATGACTTTGAGGACCGAAGGAAAGCGCTGTCCTTATTGTCGTCCGGACTTGTCGCAGGCAACAGAAAACCCCAGACTTCCGCTCCATTCCGCCTTCAAGGCCCCATACCGGCCGCATTGCTGCCCCCATCGGGCAGCGCTTCACGCAATGGCCCCCGTCGTCCCTCTGCTCATAAGGACTCACCCATCGTGCTTCTGAACGTTATCGAGCGCCTCCCGGCCCAGCCCGCGGGTCATCCGCCGGTCGTGTTCCTGCATGGCCTGTTCGGACGCGCACGCAATATGGGGTTCCTCCAGCGCCAGGTGGCGCGTACCCATCGCACGCTTGCGCTCGACTTACGCAATCATGGCGAGAGCCCTCACGGGCCGATGGACTACCCGACCATGGTGGATGATGTGGTGGAAACCCTGCGTGCGCAGGAAGCCCTGCCCGCCATACTGGTGGGCCATTCCATGGGCGGCAAGCTCGCCATGATCATGGCGCTGCAATATCCCGAGCTCGTGGCAGGGCTGCTGATCGGCGATATGGCACCGGCCCGCACCGGCTTTGGGCAAGCCGCCCTGGCGGAAGCGATGCTGCATATCCACTTTCCCGACCATCTCGACCGGCAGGAAGCCGACCAGCTTCTCGCCCGGGAAATTCCCAACCGAAGTGTGCGTGACCTGATGCTCCAGAATGTTCGCCTCGGCAGCGATCCGGGCTGGCAGATCGGCCTGCAGGACATCACCAACTCGATGCCCAACATCGAGAACTGGCCTTACATGCCCGAAGGCTATGTTTATGAAGGGCCGACGCTTTTTCTGCGTGGCGAGCATTCGCCTTATATCGGCAAGGATCATGAACCGGTCATGAGGCGGCTCTTTCCTCATTATCGTCTGGAAACGATCCCCGATGCTGGGCACTGGCTCCACGCGGATAATCCCAAGCTGTTCACCGAGAAAATGCTCGCTTTCATCGATACGATATGACCACTCGCCTTTTTGCACCAAGGTTTCGACCCGCCATGATCAAACGCGCTGCCCTGTTGCTGCTGCTGTTCCAGGCTGGCTATGCCCAGGTTGGGCATGCGCGGGCCGAGCCTCTTCCCGCCCTAACCCGTGAAGGACTCCAGGCGCTCAATCTCGCCCAGGCCTCCATGGCGTTTCACTCCGTCGCGGGTGCCAATAATGAAACCCCGGCCGTGGCCGATCTCTACCAGACGGCCCTGATCAATGGCGGCTTTGCCGCTGACACCATCACCATTACCCGACAGGATGATACCGCCTATCTGGTTTTACGCTGGCAAGGTCATGACCCGTCGCTCAAACCGCTGGTGATTTCAGGCCATATGGACGTCGTTGCGGCCAATCCCTCTGACTGGATGCACGACCCGTTCAAGCCCGTCACGGAGAATGGCTATCTTTATGGTCGCGGGGCGAGCGACATGAAGATGAGCAACGCTCTTGCGATTACGGCGCTCATTCATCTCAGGCAGCAAGGCTTCGTTCCGGATCGCAAGATCATCCTGGCGTTATCAGGCGATGAGGAAACGGAAATGAAAACGGGCCAGACCCTGGCCCGTATGTTCTCCAATGCCGCCGAGGTTCTCAACCTCGATGTTGGGGGAGGTGTGCTGGATGAGGAGACAAACCGCCCCCTCTTCTACACATGGTCCGGCGCCGAGAAGACTTACGCTGATATCAATCTCAGCGTAACAGACCCAGGCGGGCATTCCTCCGAGCCACGCCCGCGCAACGCCATCAACGTGCTGGCAGCGGCCCTGCTCAAGATCCAGGCCCATCCCTTTCGGCCGGAACTTAATGCGCTGACACGCAGCTATTTCATGAATGCTGCACGTTTCTCGTCCCCACGCCTTGCTGCGGCCATGCGGGTCTTTGCTGCAACGCCTGACAATGCCAAAGCCGTTTCGATCCTGCGCGCCGAGCCCTCTCTGGTGGGCAGCATTGGCACGACCTGTGTTGCAACAACCATCCGTGGTGGCCATGCGCTCAATGCGCTGCCCCAGCATGCCGATGCCAACATCAATTGCCGCATCTTTCCCGGTCATTCGCGTCTCGACATCATTCACGACCTGATCGAGATCATAGCGGACCCCTCCATCCATCTTCAGGATCAGAGCGCTGGTACGGTCGAGACACAGCCTTCACCGCTCGATACGCCCTTTGCCAGCGCCGTAACCCGCGCAGCGCAAACTGCTTATCCGGACGTGCCAGTTTTTCCGAGCATGAGTTCGGGGGCGAGCGACAGCATGTGGTTCAGAGCGCGCGGGATACCGAGTTATGGCGCCTGCCCGATTTTCATGAAAGCCTCGGATAACTTCAGCCATGGGCTCAATGAGCGCGTCCCGCTTTCCGCCATCACACCGGGGCTCCATTTCCTCCTGTCCCTGATACCCACCCTCTCAGGGCGCTGATACCCTCAAGGCGAGGGGGAATTCTCCTCGCGGGCCTTATCTCGACAGGTGGAAGACTCAATGAGCCGGGACAGCCCCCCGTTTCATCCGGTCAGGGCATTACGCACCGACTTTCCTTCCTCCGAGAGACGCCACAGATACCATGCCAGTGCAGAGCGCCAAGGCGTGAAACGTGCGCCCTCAACCCGCAATTGCGCCGGCTTCGGAGGCAAATCGAGGCCGCGCAGTTTTTGCCATCCTGCCCGTACGGCAAAGTCATCGACAGGCAGCACATCGTGCCGTCCCAGTGTAAAGATGAGTAACATCTCTACGGTCCAGCGCCCCACCCCCCTCAACGCAGTCAACCGGGCGATCAGGGTTTCGTCGTCCAGCAAGGCGGCCTCTGTGGAACCTGGCACGATGCCGTCCAGACGCGCCTGCGCGAGGCCACGTAAAGCGAGATACTTGGCCGCAGAAAGACCGCAGCCCCTGAGCGTTTCTTCCGGCAGGGAAAGCAGAAAGCCGGGCTCGGGCATGTCTCCGCCTGACAGGGCACAGACGCGCCCCAGTATGGCCTCTGCCGCGCGCCCGTGGAGCTGCTGGCCGATGATGGCCCGTATCAGGGCCTGATAGGGTGTCTTGCCATCAGCCCCCCGCAGGCGGCAGGGGCCGATGCGGGCCATGACTTCCGCCAGAGCCGGATCCTGCCCGAGACAGGCATAGAGAGCTGGGTCTTCGAGCACCGGTTTTTCCTCTTATGTAACAGGCAAGACGTTCACGCGCTTGGCAAGATCATGGGTCCAATGTCATGATAGCGCCAGATGCCAGATCGTGTCGTGATCCAGGGAAATCTCCCTGCCCGGCCACGTGGCGGCGTGTGTTCTGATTCTTGCAGGTGTTCTTCTGAAACGCACCCGACCCGTCGATCCGGCGCCCCCTTCATCCGGTGCGGCCCCTATGCCGCGCCCGGATAGAAAACGGGCACGAAACGAGCCGTTGCTTTATGCACCAACGGCAAAGTCGATGCGCGCCCTGCCCCCGATGCGTGGCACGCGCGCACCCCTGACCCATTACGAGCCAAAGACCGGGCTTGAACCCGATCTCAAACCGGCTGGCGCGTCGCTCATTCGCCCCCAGATTCTGGAAGATCAGGGCGTTGTCACCGTTCTCATTGCCTCGGCCATTACGCACGCAATCATCCTGGGCCTGCTGATCTATGAAGGCGCCCGCCATGCGCGAGGCCTGCCGGAGGGAATCGAACAGCCACAGGTCGAGATGATGTTTGCGCCGCCCTCGCGCAGTGGCATGGCGGGGCCGCATGAAGACAAACCCGGCGGTGAGGAAAAACCATCGCAGAGTCATGATGCGCCTTCAGCTTCCAGCCCCGAGAAGGAGCAGGAACAGCAGCCAGACCAAGCCGAATCTACGCCCACCCCGGCCATGCCCACGCCAACACCGCCTGCAGCCCCCCCTGTGCCCGATGGTCCCTCAACCGAAATTCCCAAGACACAGACCGACCGGCCCGTAAGCCCCGGCATCGCCAAATCGGGTACGAAAACCCAGACGCGTGCCCACAGCCATCGCTCCAGCCGACGCCCGACCACGAAACAGTCGGATAACCCGTTTGCAAACATGACGACGCTCGATTTCGGCGAGGCCCCCTCCACCCCGCGCCGCCAGCGTGGACGCCGTGGCGGCTCGGGTGCGCCCATCGACATGTCGCTCGGCCCGCTTTCGACCAATGGCCAGATCAATGCGCCCTTCATGACGCGCAACTCCATACGCGGCGTGAGCGACGATTATGGCAGCGAGATCGACCGCTGGATCCGTGCGCACCTCTATTACCCTGAGGACGCCATCAAGAACGGCGAAGACGGCCCCTCTTCTGTTCATGTCGTGCTCGACCGCACAGGCCGTGTGAAATCAGTGCGCCTTACTGGGCAGTCGGGCTCCTACTCGCTTGATGCCGCAACGACAGGCATGTTCCAGGGCGCGCATCTGCCACCCGTTCCGCCCGATATGAAGGGCGACCATTTCGATATCGACCTCACGATTAACTACATCCTGATCAGACGCTGAGACCCGTATGAGCCTGGACTCCGTTCGCGACGAACTCGCCCGCCTCGCCCCCGATCTGTCGATCATCGATGACGGCCGCAGCACCGCCACCGTTCTCGAAGCGGCCGATGTGCACGGTGTCGTACCAGACCAGATCGCGAAAACCCTTTGCGTGGATGTAGGCGGGCGTATTGTCCTGGTCGTCATGGCTGGAACAGCGCGGCTCGATAACAAGCGCGCCCGCGAGGCTCTGGGCGGCAAACCCCGCTTTTTGGGACCCGAAGCTGTGATGGACGTCACCAGTCACCCTGTGGGCGGTGTCTGCCCCTTTGGCCTGCCCGCACCTCTCCCGGTCTATTGCGACGAATCCCTGCGCGCCTTCGAGGAAATTATCCCCGCCGCCGGATCGATCACAGCCTCGGTGCGCATGACGCCGCAACGCCTTGTCGAACTGACAGACGGTGTTTGGGTGCATGTAAGGCAGGATAGAAGATAAGGCGGCCACTCGTTTTTCACGAGTCCCAAACCAAGGTGAGCGGGTCACCCCGTTTATAGACGTCTTGACCCGCACCACATTTGCGCAAGCATGACACCTTGCGACTGTATCCCTATCTCAGCAGAAAGCTCGGACCTTATCGGGTAGCAGCTCTCTCAAACATCATCGCAAATAAATGCTCGTTGACTCTCCATCCCGCGCCTTGGGGTGCAAAATGCATTTACGCCTCCACAGAGCTTCATGATCGCCAAGGGTGCCCATTGGAAGCTACGGCTTTTGCTCGTGGCACGGGTGCGCCCCAGCTTACGAAACTCAACTTTCCGATACGGAAAAGAAAACATGCGTCTATTTGAGTGACCATGAACCTTGATACTGCCAGCTCGGTCTCATCTGTATCTTAATGCAGGAGTACACAGCTTTTACGTGAGACTTAACGGTTACTCCGCAACCGAGCAGAGCGCGATCCCCAACGAACTCCAAAACCAACTAGATAAATCGTAATATAATATACAAATCTTACAAACGAAAACTTCTCACATGATGGGACAAGTATAGATTCATGTATATAAATATAACATCATGATGTTACAATATTAATTTGTTGTATAAAACTATATTAAACGATTATTAACGTTTATTTGTTGATAACAAACAAATGTCGTTATTGAATTGCCAACAGATTATTACTAAGTCCTTTCAACGGGATTGAACATTTCGTTCAGGCACACAACGGCATACACAAAGAAGATACGATACTATTGTTGTATGTTTATTGTATTATATTGTCTGTTTGTGGCCATATAGTTGATTACACCATAATGGACGCTGCAGAACGTGTCAAATTCTTCTAAAATTAGTGGCCGTGATACTCAAGTTCCTCGTCGCGTCTATCCCGCGATTGTGGAACCTCCTATCGAGAAACCAGCTCCGGCAAAACCGAAGAAATTATGGCAATATAAACGTTTCTGGTTGCTGTTTGGCCTCCCCAACATTTTTGCCATTGTCTATTATGGCCTGATCGCTTCTCCCATCTATGTATCCCATGCGTCACTTGAAGTATCCGGGTCAGGGCGCAGCAGTGATGCCTTGGCTTCGCTGCTGACTGGATATTCTGCATCTGGCGGGACGGGCGCCTACGTCGTACAGGATTTCATCGCCACTCCTGATGAATTCAAACGTGTCGACTCACATTTCGATCTTGCTGCGCAATACAAGCAATACGATTTCATCAGCCGTTTTGGCAGCTTCGGCAGCATGTTTTCACACAGCGATATCGCACTATGGTCGAGTTATAAAAAGGCTGCGCAGGTTACGATCAGCAAGAGCGGCATCGCGGAAATTGCCGTACATGGACCGACGGCCCAACAGGCCCATGATGTTGCCCTCTTCATTCTCAACGATACGGTCGACCATATCCGCAACCTGAACCGTCGTGAGCAAGTCGACTATACCAGCGCCGCCAATGGCGAGGTCGAACGTCTCGAGAAGGCACTCCAGGAGGACCAACGGACATTGCAGGCGTTCAGGGTCAGAACCGGCATCTATCAACCCGCCTCCTATTTCACGACAATGACGACCCATATGACCGAGCTTTTGCTCAAACGCCTGGACACGTCTGCCAAGATAGCAGGACTCCTTGGTGCAACCCCGAACAGCATAGCCGCAAAGGCTTTCACCTCACAGCTTTCCATCATCGATTCCATGATCGACAAGGCCCACGGCAATATAGCCGAGATCAATCAGACCTCGGCCGAATTCGCCGCGCTTGAGACGAAGCAGGATATCGATGCGCGCCTTCTGGCACAGGCCCAGGCGGCCCTGATGCAATCGAGCATCAAAGCCAGCCAGGATCACTATTATATACACAAGATCGGATATCCATCTCTGCTTCAGGGGTCAGAGTATCCAAACCGCCTGTTCAATATATTCCTCGTGTTTTGCATAAGTGCCCTGGTGATCGCGGTGGCGCGTCCCACACGTTGATCGCTCCGTACAGACGTGTAGCGCCGTGGCCTTCGCAGGCAATCGCCTGAGGGAGCGGCTTACATGGCCAATTCGAGCCCTTGTCAGGCCCATGCCCGTCATGACGCGGGCAACAGTCTCGAAAGACCTATCATGCGTATCCCGCCCTATCATCTCCTCCTGTCTCTGGCAGCCGGCCTGAGCCTTGCTGCCTGCACGATGCCAGAGGCTGGCCCCTCCGTGAAAGCGTTGAAGAAAACTCCCGACGTTACAATCATACCGGCAACGCGCTCGCTTGTTGACACACTGGCCCAGAGCGCCAGAACCCGCCGTGACGAACGACTCAGACAGGCACTATCTGCCATTCGCGGTCGTGGCAGCTTCGCACACGATCACAAGCTTGGCGTGGGCGACACAATTCATGTCGGTCTGTGGATATTCTCCCAGGGTGCCGGCCAAGAAGGCGATGTGTCATCAGCGCCAGGGCCCACAGTCACCGATATCGGTACGTTTTCGGTGGCAAGCGACGGTACGATCACGCTGCCCTACGTGCATAAGGTTCGTGTCGTTGGCATGAGCGTGCCGCACGCACAGGAAGTCCTGACAAGGGCCTATCAGAAGCTCGGCACCATGCAAAACCCTGCGGTTGCCCTGACATCCGGGCCGGCTACGGGCGAGAGCGCCGACTCAGACGGCATCATCGTGACAGGAGCGACCGGACGGCCGATTGTTCTGCCCTGGAATGCGGGAGGGGTGACGATGGCACGCGCGCTGACCGCAGCGATGGGCGACGGAACCACGGTTTTCAGCGCCAAGAACAATGCTGCCGGTGATCATGCCGATGCCTCTGTGAGCGTCTCGAGACATAACCAGACCATCGCGCGCCTTCCTATGCTGGAGGCGCTTGAGCAGGACATTCCCTTGCGACCCGGCGATCATCTGATCGTAAGACATGATGCGAGCGTGCGCGTCACGACTCTTGGTGGTGGTATTACCCATAACACGCTGCTTGGCTTCTCGGAATCGCCGACCCTTATCCAGGTGATTGCAGCCGCTCAGGGCCTGAATGTTGAAACCGCCAATGATCGTGAGATCTTCGTATTGCGTCGCACAGCGGGTACCGTCACGCCTATACTCTATGTCTTCCCGATGCATTCAGGCGATGGCCTGATTACCGCGCAGCGTTTTCCTATCGAGGATGAAGACGTCGTCTATGTCGGTGAAGCGCCCATTGTTCCGGTCGAACGCGTGATCACGACCTTTTTGCAGCTTGGGCTGATTGCTGCCGTCGCCCGATAAAGAAGACCGCTCGCTCTGCTCCAGCAGCGGAGAATCCAGGATATCTGACGCGCATGACCGATTTCACCCGTTTTCTGATCGATGGGGGCATCCATCCTGATGATGCTGCCGCCATTGGCCCCACCATCAGGTCACACGAAGAACTGGAACACTGGCTGGATAGCCACTATCCGGATGAGTTGACCCCTGCGCCAGAGCGGTTCCCGATTGGTGCGCCCTATGTCGAAACACGCTGGAAACATAACGTCCGCGCGATGTTCGCCCGTTTCAAACAGAACGATTTGCCAGCGGGCACGCCGCCGGACTGGATACGCGTTGCATCGCGTCGACGCCTCCGGGCCAGACTAGCGACGTTTCTGACAACCTTCATCATGGTCTGGCTGACATACTCGACAATGCACTTCCAGATTGGCGCTCACACGCTATCGGGGCAAGTGTTCTACTGGGTATGGAGTGCTCTCAACGCTCTCATGATCTATCTGATGGTGACGAGTTTCTATAAACTCGTCATCGGCAGTTATCACGCTTCGAAAGGGGCCGAGGGAAACCCTTATCACCCTATGCATACCGCACGCGATCCAGGCCCTGAGGCACGCGTCGCGATCATTTATCCTGTCTATCATGAGGATGCGACGGCGGTCGCAGCACGTCTGTCTGCTGCATGGACAACTCTCGTCGAGCACGCCCCGAAGCACGCGCATCTTTACGATCTGTTTATCGTCTCCGACTCCCGCAAGATCGAATACTGGGTTGCTGAGCAGGCTGCTGTTTACAACCTGCGCACCATGCACCCGGATGCGCGTGTATATTACCGATGGCGCCCTTCGAACCATCATGCAAAGCTGGGCAATATCGTCGATTTCTGCAGACGTTGGAGCAAACGCTATCGCTACATGTGGATGATGGATGCTGATTCGCTGATGGATGGCAAGGCGATCCATACCACTCTACGCATGATGGAAGGCAATTACAGACTAGGCATTCTGCAAACAAACCCCAAGCCCATTCTGCGGACCAGTCTGTTCGGCAGAATGCAGCAATTCACTTCGCATATCTGCGGCACAGCCTTCTCCCACGCTATGACCGCCATGCATATGGGTCATGCTGCCTATGTTGGGCATAATGCCATGATACGCATGGAACCTTTTGTTCAGCATTGTATGCTTCCCGCCCTTACCGGGGCGGCTCCCTGGGGGGGCAAGCCTCTTTCCCACGACATTCTGGAAGCAGCCATGATGTCGAGGGCCGGGTATGAAGTCTGGTTCCTGCCCGAAATTGAAGGAAGTTACGAGGAAATCCCGTCAAATCTCGGCTCGTTCCTCCAACGTGAACGCCGATGGATGCAGGGCAATCTTCAACACATGCGCTTTCTGCTGATGCAGGGGATCACAGGGCTCCATCGGGAGACCTTCTTCAATGGCGTCATGGGCTATTTGACCTGCCCAATCTGGTGCGTGTTCCTGCTGATTGCCTTGCATAACACGACGTCATTCCTGCAATCAGGCACTATTGCCCCTCAGTTCATAACGTCGATCGAAGCTCCGGCTCTCATGCTTTTATGTGCAACGGTCGTATTTCTTTTCCTGCCCCGGATCATCGCGATCGCCACACATATGCGCCATCGTGAGGCAATGCGTTATGCGGGACAGGACAAGATCATCTTTTCGACTCTGCTCGAAGTGATTTTCTTTTTCTTCATTTCGCCGGTCATCATGGTCTGTCTCTCACGTTTCTTTTGGTTGTGGCTGAGGCGTAGCACGATTTCCTGGGGCACCCAGCAGCGCGATGATGCAGCCACGCCCTGGAAAGATGTCTGGACCCAGTTCGGCTGGGTAACGCTTCTGGGCCTGCTGCTTGCCTGCTACGTCAATTACCAGATCTCTATCGTGCCGGAGCAGCAACTCGTCCGGCTGGACATGCTCTCAAATCACCGGCTTACGCCTGTATCCATCCTGTTCTGGTTTTTGCCACTCATTCTTGGATTGACCCTAAGCCCACTTCTGGCGAGGATTTCATCCGAAACTTACCCGGTCATGCGTCGTATCGGACTGTTCTGTATCCCTGAGGAGCTCGAACAGCCCCGGGTGATTACATTGATGTTCGAAGCTCTGGACCATCTGAAGAAGTTCATGCCTGATCCAGAAGACCAGGTGGCCACGGTGCAATATGCTGTGAGCAACTCTTTCTTCTATCTCAATCACCGGCCCCAGACACGAATCAAGCCTCATCTGGCCAAGCGCCTCGAGCCGAAACTGACTTCAGGAACACCCTTGACGATCGCCGAGCTTGGTCATGCGCTCAGGGAGCGTCATTGCTTCGACGTTCTCAATGCTCGCCATGGAGGAGGACTATTGTCATCGGAATCAGCCGATGATCGGGGCTGACAGCGCCAGGACGTCCTGCTAACGAGACGTTCCAGATCTGCGACCAAAAGGCGCATCGCTATAAAGCATACCCGACCGGCAGGACTCTTGCTGCTTCCTCAGTCGGCTCCCTGCCGCACTCCACGGCAGGGACCTGACGGGTTTACTCCGCAGCTTCGGCGTAGCTGGAGATATCCGGGCAGGAACAGACCAGATTACGGTCACCCCAGGCATTGTCGATACGATTGACCGGCGCGAAATACTTCACGCGGTCCAGCCCGTTGGGGAAGCAGCCCTGCATACGGTCGTATTCGCGGTCCCATTCACCCACCAGATCGGCAGTGCTATGGGGCGCGTGACGCAGGGGGCTGGCTTCCATGGCAATGCTGCCGGACTCGATCGCACGGATCTCCTCACGGATAGCGATCATGGCATCGCAGAAGCGATCGAGCTCAGCCTTGCCCTCGGACTCGGTGGGCTCGATCATGAAGGTGCCTGCCACAGGAAAGCTGACCGTCGGGGCATGGAAGCCATGGTCGATCAGGCGCTTGGCGATGTCATCCACCGTAACGCCCACAGCGTCTTTGAGCGGACGCAGGTCGATGATGCATTCATGCGCCGTGCGGCCACTGGCGCCACGATAAAGCACGGGGTAGTGCGGCTCGAGGCGTGCTGCGATGTAATTGGCATTCAGGATGGCCATTTCAGTGGCCTCCCGCAGGCCGTCATCGCCCATCATGAGCACATACGCGACCGAAATCGGCAGGATCGAAGCTGAACCGAAAGGGGCAGCCGATACGGCGCGAGCATCGCCGCGCTCAGGACGGCCAGGCAGATGCGGGGCGAGATGCGCCTTGACCCCGATCGGCCCCATGCCCGGTCCGCCGCCGCCATGCGGGATGCAGAAGGTCTTGTGCAGGTTGAAATGCGACACATCGGCGCCGTACAGCCCGGGGCGGGCCAGACCGACCTGCGCATTCATGTTCGCGCCGTCCAGATAGACCTGACCGCCAGCCTCGTGAACGAGATCACAGATCTCCATCACCGCTTCCTCATACACGCCATGCGTCGAGGGATAGGTGAGCATGAGGGCTGCAATGCGCCCTTCGTGCTGCGCGATCTTCTTGCGCAGATCCTCCAGATCGACATTGCCCGCGGCATCGCAGGCGGTCACGACCACGCGCATGCCGACCATCTGGGCGGAAGCCGGGTTGGTGCCGTGCGCCGAGGCCGGAATGAGGCACACATCGCGTTCGCTCTGGCCATTGGCCTGATGATAGGCGCGAATGGCGAGAAGCCCGGCATATTCACCCTGCGCACCGGAATTGGGCTGGAGCGAAACCGCGTCATACCCGCTCACGGCGCAAAGCGCATGTTCGAGGATACCGAACAACTCGAGATAACCTTCAGTCTGATCGGCAGGCGCAAAGGGATGAAGCGCCCCGAATTCCGGCCAGGTGATGGGGATCATTTCGGCTGTGGCGTTCAGCTTCATGGTGCAGGAGCCGAGCGGAATCATGGTGCGATCGAGCGCCAGATCCATGTCGGACAGACGACGCATATAGCGCAGCAGGTCCGTCTCGGAGCGATGCGCATGGAATACGGCGGCCGTCATGAAGGCCCCGCTGCGCGTCAGCGCTTCCGGGATCGTGGTGGCGCCATCAAGCTTGGCCTCAAGCGCGGCAAGACGCGCCTCATCGGGGCAGAAGCAGCGCCACAGCGCCTTGATATGGCTCGCCTCAGTGGTTTCATCACACGCAATGCCAAGACGCCCCTGACCGGCATCGCGCAGATTGATTCCGGCCTTGCGGGCGCGCTCCAGAACGAGAGCCGCGGATTCACCGGCCTCGACCGTAATGGTGTCGAAGAAAACGCTGGTCTCGACCTTGACGGCGAGTTCGCGCAGGCCTTCAGCGAGAATGGAGGCAAGGCGGTTTACACGATGCGCAATGGCGCGCAGGCCCTCAGGCCCATGATAGACGGCGTACATTGAGGCAATGACCGCCAGAAGCACCTGCGCCGTGCAGATGTTCGAGGTCGCCTTCTCGCGGCGGATATGCTGTTCGCGGGTCTGAAGCGCAAGGCGATAGGCAGAAGCCCCGCGGCTGTCACGCGATACGCCAACCAGACGGCCCGGCATGGTGCGCTTATAGGCGTCACGCACGGCCATGAACCCGGCATGGGGGCCACCGAAGCCCATTGGTACGCCAAAGCGCTGCATGGAGCCGATGGCGATATCGGCACCCAGCTTGCCTGGCGCTTCGAGCATGACAAGGGCCAGCGGGTCGCAGGTAAGGGCCGCAATGGCACCCTTTTCGTGCAGCGAGGCAATCACCCCACGGAAATCACGCACTTCACCCGAGCTGCCCGGATAGGAAAGCAGCGCACCAAAAACGGCGGCCGGATCGAGATCGGTTTCAGGGTTACCGAGCTGAATGGTCCAGCCCAAAGGCTCGGCGCGCGTCCGCAGCACCGCAAGCGTCTGGGGATGCGTGTCGGAATCGACGAAGAATACCGTGCTTTTGGTCTTGGCGTTGCGCTGGGCGAGCGCCATGGCTTCGGCGCAGGCTGTGGCCTCGTCCAGAAGCGAGGCATTGGCGATATCGAGCCCGGTCAGGTCACAGACCAGTGTCTGGAAGTTCAGCAGCGCTTCAAGACGGCCCTGGCTGATTTCAGGCTGATACGGCGTATAGGCCGTGTACCAGGCCGGATTTTCTAGAATGTTGCGCTGGATCACGGGGGGCAGGATCGTGCCGTGATAGCCCTGCCCGATCATGGATTGCATGACCACGTTGCGGCTTGCAATCTGCTTGAGCCGCGCCAGCGCCTCGCTCTCGGTCAGCGCGGGACCGACGCCAGAGGCCTTGCGGTCCAGAATGGCAGAAGGCACCGTCTGCTCGATCAGCGCGTCGATGCTTGGCACACCGAGCGTCTTGAGCATGGAAACGACTTCGCCAGGGCGCGGGCCGTTATGGCGTGAGACGAACTGGTCGTCTTCATGCGCGGGCCACAGCGATGTATTGGGCGACGTATTGAGTGGGGCGTTACGGGTCACGTCTCGGCAGATCCTTGTCAGGAACGCAAACGAGTCAGGACGGCACGGGCCACCCTGTGCTCGGAAGGAAACATCAGACCGGCCATCCGGATCTGACGGTACAAAAAAAGCCGGACCGGCAAGCCAGCCCGGCGGTCAGATCAGAGCGATGCCTTGTAGGCATCCGCATCGAGCAGGGATTCGAGCTGGGCGGTATCGCTCACGCGCAGCTTGAAGATCCAGCCTTCGCCTTCCGGGTCGGTACCGACCAGGGTCGGCTCGTCGGAAAGACGGGTGTTGAACCCGGCCAGAACGCCGCTCACCGGGGCATAAATGTCCGAAGCGGCCTTGACGGATTCGACAACGGCGGCGGGCTCACCTTGCGGCACTTCAGTGCCTTCGTCCTTGGCTTCCACAAAAACCAGCTCGCCGAGTTCGTCGGAAGCATGGGCCGTGATACCGACCGTGGCGATATCGCCTTCGAGACGGATCCATTCATGGGACGGGGTGTAATAGGTGGTGCTCATTGATCGCGTTCTCTCAGTTGACGGGTTTCAGCGTTTGAAGCCGGGCGGGACGAAAGGCAGGGCGCGCACCTGAACCGGCACGAACTTGCCGCGCAGGGCGCCGTAAAGCGTGGTGCCGAGGACGGCATGAGCCGTCTCGACATAGCCCATCGCCACAGGGGCGTTGATGCTCGGACCGAAGGCACCGGAGGTGACGACACCCACCTTCTGCGTGCCAGCCTCATCGGCAAAAAGCTCGGTGCCGGCGCGCACGGGCGCACGCCCTTCCGCTGCCAGACCCACGCGCAGGCGGGACACACCTTCGCGCGCCTGCTTCATGATGATCTCGGCGCCCGGATAGCCCCCGGCACGCGCGCCGCCTTCGCGGCGCGCCTTCTGCATAGCCCAGCCAAGGGCGGCTTCAACGGGCGTGGTGGTTTCATCCAGATCATTGCCGTACAGGCACAGACCGGATTCGAGACGCAGGCTGTCGCGCGCACCGAGACCGATAGGCAGAACGCGCTCATCGGCCAGAAGCGCACGGGCGATCTGCTCGGCATGTTCGGCCGGGATGCCGATTTCATAGCCATCCTCACCCGTGTAACCCGAGCGGGTCAGGGTGCAGGCAACACCATCGATGTCGGCCTCGATCGCGTCCATGAAACGCATTTCAGCGGCTTCGGGGCAGAGATCCTGAAGCACGTTGACGGCTTCCGGCCCCTGAAGGGCCAGCAGGGCGCGATCATCGAGCTTCTCGATCACCACCCGATCCCCGAGTGCCGCTTCCATCAACGCGGTATCGGCAGCCTTGCAGGAGGCGTTGACCACCACGAACAGCCAGTCGCCCATATTGGCGACCATCAGATCGTCGCGGATACCGCCGGCGTCGTTGGTGAGAAAGCCATAGCGCTGGCGGTTGGCGCCCAGACCGGCCAGATCGACCGGAATCAGGCTCTCAAGCGCGAGGGCGGCATCGTGCAGCGTTCCCTGCTTTGGTGTGATACGCAGCTGCCCCATATGGGAGACATCGAACAGCCCCGCGCTTTTGCGCGTATGCAGGTGCTCTGCCATGAGCCCGGCCGGGTATTGCAGGGGCATGGAATAGCCTGCGAACGGCACCATACGGGCGCCAAGTTCGATATGCAGGTCATTGAGCGGCGTGAAACAGAGCGCGTCGGACAACGGGCGGAATCCCCCAAGGCAGAAAACGAAAAAATCGTCGCCCCTTCTGTCGCCTTTGCCTGAGATCGCTATCCCGTCGGCGGACACCCCACAGGGATGCCTCTCTCCAGAAGTTCCAGCCGATCGCGGTCCTTTTGCCTGAGAGTTTCCGGGGCGGTTGCTCCTTCGGCGCCGGAAAAATTGTCCGGTCTCTCCCGTGAATCGGTGTTTACTCTTCGCAGAATTGGAGCAGAAAAGTCAATTCCGGAAACTGATCGGATTCGTTTCATGTCTGAAAGCTTCACAGTCATCGCTGAATTCGCCGCACCGGCCGAAAACTTCGATAAATTCCTCGAAATCTGCAGTTATGACAGCGATCGTTCCCTTGCTGACGAGGAGGGCTGCCTGGCCTTCGATGTGCTCACCCAGCAGGACGCTCTCGACATTATCGTCCTGCACGAGGTCTATACAGGACGCGCTGCCTTCGAGGCGCATCTCAAGACGCCCCATTTCGAGAAATTTGCTGCCGCCCTGCGCGAATTCGGCATCGAAGAACGCAATGTGCGCCTCTTTACGCATCGTCACCCCTGATACTGCCTGTCTGACACGTCAGTGTGACATTCCGGTGAGCCGGATCTGCTCAAGGTCATGAGCCACGGCCTCACCGGACGCGTTTCTGACATCTGGCTACGCGCATGACCGGAACGTAACGCGGCGAGGGTTTTCCTGCCCTTTGGCCTCGCCTAGTCTGCGTGCTTCGTATCCCCGCGTGATGATGCGGGGGGCGTATGATTGACGCGCCCGATTTGCATGACTGAGCCAGCATGACTTTGTTCTCAAGCTTTCTCCCCCGACGCCCGGCCCTGTCGCCCTCGCGGGAGGCTATTGCCCATGCTGCGCGTCGCCCCGAGGCGGAAGCCTTTGCCGGGCTGCTCACGCGAGCCACCTTGCCGGAAAACCTGACAGAGCGGGCGGAGTCACAGGCTCGTATTCTCACGACCCATTGGCGCACTCATGCCGAGACAAACGGCATCGAGACCATGATGCAGGCTTTCCCCCTTGCCTCTCCCGAAGGCAAGGCATTGCTCTGTCTCGCGGGCACCCTCCTTCGCATCCCCGACCCAGCCACGCGTGACGCGCTGATACGCGACCAGATCGGTCAGGGTGACTGGCATCATCATGGCGGTGATGAGCCTCCCCTGTTCCTGAATGCAGCAAGCTGGGCCATGTCGACCTCATCGAAGCTCCATGCCGCCCCGGGCGGTTTGCGCGGCCTCGCCATGCGCAGCGGAGCGCCTTTCATCCGCCATGGCGTCGAGAAAGCCATACGCATGATGGGCAGCCAGTTCATTCTGGCAGAGACCCTCGGGCAGGCCCTGCGACGCCATCGGCCGGCTGAGCAAAAGGGGTTCAGCCTGGCCTGTGCGTCCCTGCATGGCAGCGCCCAAACGGCAGAAGAAGCCGATCGTGCACGCCATGACGCATTGGCGATGGTGGAGACCCTCGGCCGGCATGGCAGGGGGCAGACCCTGTATGAACGCCCTGCCCTGTCGCTCCGGCTGTCCTCACTGCATCCCCGGTTCGAGACCACCCAGCGCGACCGCGTCATGAACGAGGTCCTCCCTGTTCTGGTGATGCTGGCCCAGCGTGCCATGGCAGCCAATGTGATCCTCCAATTTGATGCCGAGACGGGAGACAAACTCGAGCTGTGCCTCGATCTGTTCGATGCGCTCTGTCACGCCCCTGAAATTGCAGGCTGGAACGGTCTTGGCTTCACCGTACAGGCCTATGACAAGCGGTCCCTGCCCCTTATCGAGCATCTGGTGGCGCTCGCCAGCGAGACCCGGCGACGCGTGGTGCTGCGTCTGGTCAAGGGCAGTTATCGTGATGAGGAAATCCGGCACAGTCAGGCCAGGGCAAACGCCGACTACACTGTCTTTACCCGCAAATGCCATAGTGACGTCAGCTATATCGCCTGCGCCCGTCGTGCTCTGGAAGAAGAGGCTGCGCTCTACCCGCAATTCGCAACCCATAATGCCCGCAGTATAGCGACCATTCTCGCCATCGCGCCCGAATGGCGGCCGGGGCTTTACGAATTCGGCTGCCTGCATGGCATGGGGGAAACGCTCTATACCCCTCTGGTCTCGACACGTCCGCGCAGCGCTGCCTGTCGTATCCTGTCACCTGTCGGAGCCGATTTACATCTTGGCCCTTATCTGGTGCATCGCCTTCTCGAAAATGGCGCGCCTACCTCCTTCATCAATCAGGTCGCCAACCGGGCCGTCTCTCTTGATGCACTCATTGCCGATCCCGTGACGCTGGCACGCGCACCGTTGCCCCACGGCTCACCGGACCCATCGCTCAGCCTGCCTGCCGATCTCTACGGGGCAGAACGACAGGGGGCCATCGCGCCGGATCTCGACAACCCGCTCGATCTGGAAAACCTGATCGCAGGATTTACCGCGACAGCCCGCGTTTTCAGGGCCATGCCCATTGGCCCGGCCATGCCAAGGTCCGAAGGGCGCGCGCGCTCAATCACCAATCCGGCGGCACATGACGATCATGTTGGTGTCGCCATCTATGCCAGACCACGCGATATCGATGCTGCCCTCAATACTGCCGAGGGTGAACAGATATGGCGTCGTACCACCGCACAGGAGCGTGCGGACTGTCTCGATCGTGTCGCCGTGGCCATCGAGCAGGATCGCGCGACGCTGCTCGAGCTTCTGATTCGCGAGGCAGGAAAGACACTCGCCAATGCGACGCAGGAACTCTGCGAGGCCGTGAATTTCCTGCGCTACTATGCGGCGCAACTACGTCAGCTGGATGAAACAGGGTGGCACGGCGCACCGCTTGGCACGATACTGTGCATCAGCCCGTGGAATTTCCCTGTTGCCAGTTTTACCGGTCAGGTTGCCGTCGCCCTGGCTGCGGGCAATGCCGTCATTGCCAAGCCTGCGGAAGAAACACCGCTTGTCGCAGCCCATCTGCTCTCGCTTTTTCTAGAGTCGGGCCTGCCGCCAGCGGCCCTCCAGCTCCTGCCGGGCGAAGGCAATGTCGGTGCTTCGCTGGTGGCCGACCCCCGTATCGACGGCGTCATGTTCACTGGCTCGACCGCCGTGGCCAAGACCATCAGCCGCGAGTTGCTGGGACGCACCGGGCGAACCGGCCAGCCTGTGCCCCTCCTGTCCGATACCAGCGGGCAGAATGCGATGCTCGTCGATAGCAGCGTACCGCTCGATCAGGTCATTCCCGACATCCTGACCTCCGCCTTTGACAGTGCCGGCCAGCGCAGCGCTTCCCTGCGCGTCCTTCTGGTGCAGGAAGACGGCGCAGATGAACTCATCGAACGTCTGCGTGGTGCCATTATCGAACGTCACCTCGGCGCACCGGACAGGCTGTGCTGCGATATCGGCCCGCTGATTTCGGCCGGGGCGCGTGTTCGGGTGGAAGCCCATGTCGATCGGATGCGCCGCGCCGGTTATCCCGTCTGGCAGCCCGACATGCGCGTCGAGACATTGAAGGGCCATTTCGTCCCTCCCACACTTATCGAGATTGGCCGCGTTGCCGATATCGGGCAGGAGGTATTCGGCCCGGTTCTGCATATACGGCGCTATGCGCGTCACGAGCTCGACGGCGTCGTCGATGCCCTCAATGCCACAGGCTATGCCCTGACCTTTGGCGTGCAGAGCCGTATCCAGGAGAGTATAAACCGTGCCTGCGCACGCAGTCGCGCTGGCAATATCTATGTCAATCGCGGCATCATCGGCGCACGAATCGGGACGGAACCTTTCGGCGGGCGCGGGCTTTCCGGCTCTGGCCCCAAGCTGGGTGGTCCCCTGCTCCTTCCACGCCTGATGCATGGCGCACCCTGCCCGCTCGAAGCGCCGCCCGAGGCACCTGTCCCCGCCACGGCGCGCGCCTTTCTCGCCTTTCTCGAACCCCGGGACCCGCCTTCGGCTCGCCGGGTGAGAGCCGTCATCGCCCACAGATTATGCGGCCTTACCCTCGACATGCCTGGCCCGAATGGGGAAACCAGCCGCTATATGCTGCGGCCCAAAGGCGTCATTCTCTGTGCCTGCGAAAGCTGGCCTGCCCTGCTGCACGCCGTCGGGCTCGCGCTTGGCGCAGGGAATCAGGTTCTGGTTCTGGCTCCCGATAACGCAGTGGAGTGGCTGAGGCAGGTCTCTCGCCAGCTGGCCAATGTCATTACGCGCGTCGATCCCGGTGCGCTGCCGGAATGTGACGCCATGCTCATCCAGCGTGGTGCCGAGAGTGCCGAACAGGCCGCCCTGACCGTTACGGCACGCGAGGGCATGGTGGTCCCGGTCTATGATCTGGATACGGTCCGGCCTGAGTGGCTGCTGAGTGAAACCGTGATCACAACCAACGAAGCCGCCTGCGGTGGTGATATCACCCTGCTGATACAACAGGATCCCTGAACGGTTTTGTCTTGGGTCTTGTGAAATCCTGATGGTCCTGTCGCCTGAATTGCGCCCCCGATATGTCCGGCAGTTGAGGGACGATGACGCTGCAACGACACAGGATTTCGCAAGGAAGAGTCATATCGAACCCGGAATATGGGTTGTCAGCCGCGTGCGTTTGCACTTTGGTAATGAATGCACATGATCGATCTGCATCTCGTGGAGTATCACGCTTGACCATTCGCCTTTTTCGCGCGGGCACATTTCTGGCTGCCCTCGTTCTCGGCACGCATGCCGTGCCTGCTTTCGCGGCCCCGGCCAGTGCCTCCGCACAGGGCCAGCCGCAGCCGGAAGCCACACCGCTGCCTTCGCCCCTGCCGCAACCCAAGGACATTGCCTTTCCCGGCACGCTCAAGCTGAGCGTCAATGCCACGGATCTGGATCATCATGTCATGACCATGCATGAGACCGTGCCGGTGCCGCAGAGTGCCCGTGAAGCCGGTGAACTAGTGCTGCTCTATCCCAAATGGGTACCGGGCGGTCATGCGCCGGAAGGCACAATCATGCAGCTTGGTGGCCTGGTTGCGAGCGCCGGTGGCAAGACCATTCCCTGGCTGCGTGACCCGGTGGATGTGTTTGCCTTCCACGTGCCCGTCACCAAGGACCAGACGCAGCTCGACCTCGACTTCAAGCTCCTTTCGCCGGTGACGGATGATGAAGGGCGCGTGGTCATGACGCCCCATATCGTCAATGTTCAGTGGAACGAGGTCTCGCTTTACCCGGCGGGCTACTACTCGCGTAACATCCCTGTTCAGGCCAGTGTGACCCTGCCGCATGGCTGGCAGGCTGCAACGGCGCTGCGCACCAATGGCAACGCAACCGGCGACACCCTCAATTATGGCGTGGTGCCGTATAACACGCTGGTCGATTCACCGATCTTCGCCGGGGCCTATTTCCGCAAGGTTGCGCTCAATGCACCGGGCGGCGTGCCCGTCACACTGAACATGGTGGCCGACAAGCCGGGCGATCTGGCCTATGACGATGCCGAATTGCAGATCCATCGCAATCTGGTCACGCAGGCCATTCTGACCTTCGGCTCGCAGCACTACGCCCATTACGACTTCCTGATGGCGCTGACGGACGAGCTTGGCGGGATCGGGCTCGAGCATCACCAGTCGAGCGAAGACAGCGTAAGCGAGGATTACTTCACGGACTGGAAGCATTCCTTCCCGCAGCGCGACCTGCTGGCCCATGAATATACCCATTCATGGAATGGCAAGTATCGCCGCCCGGCCGATCTGTACGGCCCCACCTTCAACACGCCCCAGCGCGGCTCGCTGCTGTGGGTGTATGAGGGTCAGACCCAGTTCTGGGGCAATGTCCTCGCGGCCCGTTCCGGACTGGTATCCAAGGATCAGGGCTTCGAGGCGCTCGCCCTGATGGCGGCCAGCTACGACGCCCAGGCCGGACGGGCATGGCGCCCGGTTGCCGATACCACCAATGACCCGATCATCGCCCAGCGTGCCCCCCAGTCCTGGCGCGACTATCAGCGCTCGGAAGATTACTATGTCGAAGGTCAGCTCGTCTGGCTCGATGCCGACATGATGATCCGCAAACTTTCGCATGACACGAAATCGCTCGACGATTTCGCCAAGGCGTTCTTTGGCACCAATAACGGCAGCATCATCGTCAGCACCTACACCTTCGATGATGTAGTCCTCACCCTGAACAAGGTCGTGCCCTATGACTGGGCGAAGTTCCTGCATGAGCGCATCAGCACCGTGCAAAAGCGCGCGCCTTTGGGTGGGCTCGAAGCCGGTGGCTACAAGCTGGTCTTTACCGACAAGGAAAACGCGTTCGAGGCGCAGGCTGGCAAGAACCGCCATCGCCTCAGCCTGCGTTTCTCGCTGGGTGTGATCATCAGCGCCAAGAACGGCAAGCTCGGCACGGTCGCCTGGGACAGCCCCGCCTACAAGGCTGGTCTGGCCATTCATGACGAGATCGTTGCCGTCAATGGCGATACGTTCTCACCCGAAGGCCTGATCGATGCCATCAAGGCTGCGAAAACCGACAAGGCGCCCATCACGCTTCTGGTCAAGTCGGGCGAGCATTACCGCACCGTGGCCATTCCCTACCATGACGGCCTGCGCTACCCGCATCTGGAACGTCTGGACAATACCCCCGACCGCCTGACGACGCTCTATTCGCCGCGTCACTGAGCCGGCATCGCAAACGAGGATATTCAGGGGGGCGTTACAGCCCCCCTGTTTTTTTACACCTATTACGCGCTGGCGTCTGACGGGACAGATCGCTCCGCAACGCGCCTCTACGGCGTGACTTCAGGCCGAGGCGATAAAATTGAATTCCAGCCTCTGCCCCGGCACGTCGAAGCTCGGTTTCAGGCGCAGCGTCATGGCAGGCCGGGCCGGACCAAGCGCCTCGGCAATGATCCGCTGGCAGGCCGTAAACACCACGCTATCGGGTATCATATACGCCAGATGCGTGATGTCCTCAGGCACAAGCCCATGTGTCGCCAGAATATCGCGTATGCGGGCAAGGGCATTCTGACATTCCTCAATCAGGCTCTCGGGCGGTTTGCCGTCCGGGCCCAGCCCTGTCACACCGTAATAGGTCACGCTGTCCTGCAGGACGGGACGAGGAGAGAGGGAAGAATGGTCGTGCATGACGGCACTCATAACCTACAATCACGGGACTGCACATCGCCTTTCAACATTCCCCGAGACGGGCAGATCCACGCATCCTGTGCGAGCCTTGCAGGGATAGGTGTTGTGCTCACCGGACAATCGGGATGCGGCAAATCCAGCCTCCTGCTCCGTCTGATCGACTCAGGCCTCGATCTGGTGGGAGATGATCGTCTGGTCATCCGCGATCTCCATGCCTCTGCGCCCCCGGCCCTTGCCGGGATGATCGAGATTCGTGGGCTGGGTCTGGTTCGGATGCCCTATCGCGCTACGGCGAGGCTTGGCCTGCATGTTCATCTCTCGATCCCGTCCAGGCCAGTACGCCTGCCAGAGAAAACTGTCGAACCTGATACAGGGTTATGGCAGATGACTCTGAACGGCTTTCACGCGGATGCAGTGGCGATCATTCGCACGGCGCTGCGCTGCCGCCTGGGTAATTTCACGCTTCTTTGCGGCCTCAATGGGGGAAACGCCTCCTGTCTCCCCCTCCCCAGCGACCTCGAAGAAGGTTAAGGTTCTGGTGGTCTTTCTTCCGTCCGGTAACTGGAGTGGCGATTTGTGAGTTCAGCGCGGCGCATCCTGCTGGTGACCGGCCTTTCAGGCGCGGGGAAATCCTCGATCCTGCGTATCCTTGAGGATATCGGCTACGAGGTCACGGATAACCCGCCCCTGACCTTGCTCGATGCTCTGGCCGCCCGAACGGTGGAGCCTCTTGCCATCGGCATTGATGTGCGCACCAGAGGGTTCGAGGCCAAAGCCGTCATCATGGCACTGGCGCAGCTGCGTACTCAGCGCGACCTGCATGTGGAATTGCTTTACGCAACGGCCGAGACAGATGTGCTGCTCAGGCGTTATACGGCAACGCGCCGTCGTCACCCGCTGGACAACAGTTCGGAAATCGCACCGGGCCTTGTGGCGAGCATCGAGCAGGAGATTGCCCTGCTGGCGCCCCTGCGTGACGAAGCCGATCTCGTGATCGATACATCCGACCTGCCCCCCCATGATCTGCGTCGCCTGATCGAGTCGCGTTTTGGCCATCAGAATGATGGCGACTCGATGACAGTCACCCTGCTTTCCTTCGCTTACCCGGCCGGTCTTCCCCGCGAGGCCGATCTCGTATTCGATGCCCGGTTCCTGCGTAACCCGCATTACGACCCGGAACTGAAAGCCCGCACAGGGCTTGAGGCTGTGGTGCGCGAATACGTGCAGCAGGACCCCGATTACCTGATTTTCTTTTCACGCATCATGGGGCTGCTCGAACTTGTTCTGCCTCGTTTCGTGGCTGAAGGAAAAAAGCACGCCACCGTGGCTATTGGCTGCTCGGGCGGTCAGCACCGCTCCGTAACACTTGTTGAAGAGATTGCCGCGGCGTTAAGTCGTGCCGAAGAGATTAAACTCTTGTCAGATGGGCCAATCGTCGTCATGCATCGGGAACTGGCACGTCAGGGACGCAGCTCATGGCGATGGGTCCGCGCCCCTCAGCAACTTGCCATACCGGATGAACAGATACGGACAGAGCCGTCTTGATTACCGTGATGGATGACCAATATCTCTCGGGGTCGCTACGAAAATGGCGTCATGCACCCCTTGAAGGAATGCCCCGATGATCGGGATCGTTCTTGTTACCCACGGTTCCCTGGCTCAGTCTCTCCTTGAAATCGTGACCCATGTGGTCGGTCCCCAGCCACAGATAGAAGTCATGGGTGTCAGCCCCGACGACGATGTCGTTGCCGCGAGAGCCCTTCTTGGTGCTGCCATCGCCTCGGTCGATACAGGCGACGGCGTACTTCTCCTGACTGACATGTTTGGCAGTACCCCTTCCAATCTGGCCCTTTCGCTGCGTCAGGAAGGCCTCGTGGAGGTACTGGCCGGTGTCAACGTGCCGATGCTGGTCAAGCTTGCCAAGACGCGCTGCACACGCAGCCTTGCCGAATGTGCCGAGCTGGCTACTCTGGCAGGACGCAAATACATCGCCGCCGCCTATGAGCTGCCGCCTTCCTGTTTGCAGGGTGGCAAGAGCTGTGAAATGGTTGTGACGACGACCATGAGCTATGTTCCCCCCCTCACCCCGCTGATTACACCGCTGCGCCAGGTTGCCCGTTGATGTCGGGCACGGTTTCAGGCCCGACCCTTGAGCGTGATGTCACGATCGTCAATCGCTTGGGCCTGCATGCCCGGGCCGCCGCGAAATTCGTCACAGCGGCCGAAGGCTTCAAGGCTGATGTTGAGGTCAGCCGTCATGGCCAGACCGTGTCTGCCCTGTCCATCATGGGGCTGATGATGCTTGGCGCGGGCCGGGGTGAGACCATATTGCTCTCCGCCAAGGGGCCCCAGGCCAGCGCGGCGCTCGATGCCCTGATCGCCCTCGTTGCTGACGGCTTTGGTGAACGTGATTAAGCGACTGCGCCGCCCGTCGAGCGAAGTTGTCCAGCCTGATACCGATCTCCCCATGCAAATCCTGCAGGGTGTCGGGATTTCGGCAGGTGTCGTTATCGCGCGTGCCAGCCTGACCTATGAGCGCCCCCTGCCTGTTATTGAGGCCCTTCCCTCTTTGCTGGGAAGTGACGCAGAGCGGGCGCGGCTGGATGAGGCCATAGCTCTCACGCTCAAGCAGTTGCGCAAGCTGCGCACCAAACTCAATGCCCTGCCGGAAGAAGGGCGTATCGAAATCGATGCGCTGCTTTCGGTGTATGAGCGCATGCTCAACCATTCGCGCCTCGTTCGGGCGGCGCATCGCCGGATTGGGGAAGACGGGCTGACCGCCGAAGCCGCTGTACAGATCGAAAGCGACGCACTGGCGGCCATGGCCGGGCCGCAGCCCGACATGCCTGAAGAGGAAATCGAAGGCGCAAGGCGTCGCGAGGGGGAGTTTCGCGAGGTGGCCAGACGGCTCCTGCGCAATCTGACCGGTGTTTCGTTCAAGGCATTCTCCGATGTCCAGGGCGGCTCCATTCTCGTTGCCGAGCAGATCAGACCGGCCGATGCCGCCGTCATTGACCCGAACCGCATTGCAGCAGTGCTTTCGGAAGGCGGCGGGGTGACCGACCATACCGCCATCATGCTGCGTGCGCTCAATGTGCCTGCCATTCTTGCCATTCCCAATCTGACTGATCGCATCAATGACGGTGATCTGCTGATTGTGGACGGGTCGAGCGGCAGGATCATCCTGCACCCGGACTCTACCACGCTGGCTGAGGCACGCTCGGCAATGGCCGAGGAGGCCAGGGAACGAAAGGGAATTGGCAGGTTACGACGCCTGCCCAGCCGACTGGTGAGCGGCGAGGATGTCGAGTTGCTGGCCAATGTCGAGATCCCGAATGAACTCCCCCTGCTGCATCGCAACGGCGCAGCAGGGATTGGCCTGCTGCGAACCGAATTCCTGTTCGATGAAACTGCCCCCCTGCCTGATGAGGATGGGCAGTACGAGGTGTATTCCGGCATTGTCGCAGACATGCCCAACATGACCACCACCATCAGGGTGCTGGACTGGGGTGGTGAAAAAGGGCTGTCGCGGCTGCGCCAGCTTGGGATTCAGGGCGAAGAGGAAGAGGAAAACCCGGCGCTTGGCGTGCGTGGCCTGCGTCTGCTGCTTCGTCATCCGGAAATTCTCGAAACGCAGCTCTGCGCCATTCTGCGCGCCAGCCTGCACGGCCAGCTACGCATCCTCCTGCCCATGGTCAGCTCGGTGAACGAGGTTATCGCCACACGACAGATTTATGAGCGCTGCGCCAAAAGGCTGCGTCGTCGTGGTGTGAAACTCCCTGCCGATCTGCCACCTCTTGGCGTGATGATCGAGACACCGGCTGCTGCCCTCACGGCGGGTGCCCTGGTGCGACAGGCCGAGTTTCTGGCGCTCGGCACCAACGACCTGACGATGTACACGCTGGCCGTCGATCGGTCTGCTGCCATGGGTTCCGAGCTTTACACGACCCTGCACCCCGCCCTGCTCCGATTGCTTCGCCTCACGATCGACGAGGCGCTTCGCGCACACCGACCCGTCTGTGTCTGTGGTGAGATGGCATCGGACCCACGCGCTGTCGCCCTGCTGATCGGTATGGGGCTGCGCTCATTCTCGATGTCGGCGGCGCTTCTCCCGCCGGTCAAGCGCATGATCCGCTCGCTCAGCCTTGACTCCTGTGATGCTCTCTACCGTCAGGCCATGCTTGTGGAAGATCCCATCGAACTGCATCGCATCATTCGCGACTTCGCGGTCTGATTTTCAGGCACCTACATGTGTTTTCATTGCTGTCGGGAAAGACCTGACTGCAAACGAAAAAAGGGAGCCATAGGCTCCCTTTTCCGGCTGGATGATTATGAGGGCGTGAAGGCCCTTAGTGACGCAGCTCTTCCGGAACCTTGCCGCCGTTTTCGGCCAGCTTCTGCATGACCTGACGAATGAGCCAGACATTCATGCTGGCCGTGTCCTCGGTGCTTTCCGTGTAATGCAGCTCCTGCGCCAGATGCTTGCGGGCATCGAGCGAGCTGTCCATGTCGAGCAGCTTGAGCAGATCGACAATCGACGTGCGCCAGTTGAGCGTTTGGCCCTTATCGGCTGCCATCTGGGTCAGCACGGCGTCAACGTCGACCGGCGCACTCGGTGCCGTCGGCGTGGTGGAACCCGGTGCAGCAGGCGCCTCAGAGCCAGAAGCCGCCCCATTCGAGCCACTGGCAGGGGCTGCCTCCGCGTGACCGAAGATCTTGCTCATGATCGTGCTGAAGATACCCATTGATCGCTTCTTCCTTCTGACGGATCTGCCAGCCAGCAGTGCTGGACCGACCATATATTTCATTCAGTAACGAAAAGTGACATGTGACCCTGAGGCCTCACAGCCTCTCTGTTCAGCACTATCGCCCCAGCGCGCAAAAGGTTTTTTCTTTGACGTGATATTTTGGCAACATAGTGAGGTTCGGACGCCCAATTGCATAGCCATAAGGTGCCCTCTACGCGAGCCATGCCCCTCATCGTGGAAAAACCTCCTCATGCCCCACGCCAATGCCGTTCATTTCATCGCCGGCCTGCCTCGCTCAGGGTCCACGCTGCTCTCAGCCCTTCTGGCCCAGAACCCCGCCATTGTAACGTCCGGGCGCAGTTCACCCGTTGCCCCCATGATGCTGCGTGTCGCGTCCCTGATGGCTGAGGGAGATTACGCCGGTGATTTCGATGCGGCGAAAAGGGACCGTGTGATGCGCCGCTTGCTGGAGAGCTACTACGCCATAACCGACCCCCAGCAGATCGTCATCGACACGCATCGCGACTGGTGCGCCCGGATGGGGCTGATCGATGCCGTATTTCCACAAGCCAAAGTCATTTGCTGCGTGCGTGATCCAATCTGGATTCTCGACTCGCTGGAGCGACTGATCGTGCGCGATCCGGTCCTTTCCTCCAATCTCGTACCACTTTCCAGAAGGGCCACGCAGCACGACCGACTGGAGTATATTCTCTCACCCGAGGGCGTCTTTGGCTATGCGTGGCGCGTCCTGAACGAAGCGTTCCACGGCCCATACGCGCATCGGCTCATTCTGGTGGATTACGATTATCTGATCCGCTCACCATGTCAGGCTCTGGACAGCCTGACACGGGCGCTGGGACTGCCACCTCATGACTACGATCCCGACCATGTGGTGACACCCGATACGGACAAATTCGATCAGGCTCTCGGCACACCGGGTCTGCACGCGCTACGCCCCCGTGTTGCACCCGAGCCCAGACGCTCGATCCTGCCGCCCGCCATGCGCGAAAGGCTGGAAGGCGGCATGTTCTGGCGCAGCGCACAGGCCCGCGAGAGCGGAGCACTCATCCTGTGCTGATCCCGCCGTCCAGCGCGCCGGACTGAACAGCGCCGGCGCATCGGACGTCAGAACACCAGAACGGATTTACCGATGCTCTTTCCGCTCTCGCTCTCGCTGTGCAGCCTGCCCAGTGCCGCAGCACTGAGGCCCTGAGCCCGGTGATACTCTGTCGCCACCACATCTCCGGACTGAACAAGCGAGGAGATCTGCTCGAGAATATCATGTTGCCTCGCCTGATCGGGCGTGGCGAAAAGCGAGCGTGTGAACATGAATTCCCATGAGATCGTGGCGCTCTTTTTCTTGAACCCCACGATATCGAAATGCGCGGGATCGTCGATCACGCTCAGATGCCCCTGAGGCGCCAGGATTTCCTCATAAAAAGCCTGATGGCGGTCCGTTGCTGTCAGGGCGGCGGTATGGGTGACCTGCTCGAAACCAAGGGCCCGTATCTGGGCCGCCATATCCTGCCGATGATCGATCACATGATGCGCGCCCATCCTGAGCACCCAGTCACGCGTTTCATCCCGTGATGCTGTGGCGATGACGGTAAGACCCGTCAGCTTGCGGGCCAACTGAATGAGGATCGAGCCCACACCCCCAGCGCCGCCGACAACCAGCAGGATGCCTTTTGTCAGGTTGGTGACCGCCATGCGGTCAAAGAGCATTTCCCATGCTGTCACGCTGGTCAGCGGCAGCGACGCGGCCTGCCCCCAATCGAGACGGTCCGGCATATGGCCGACCAGTCTCTCATCGACCGTCTGCATCTCGGCATTGCTGCCCTGGCGCATCAGGGCACCGGCATAGAACACCTTGTCACCCGGTTTGAAAAAACGGACCTCCGGGCCCGTGGCCTCGACGATCCCGGCGGCATCCCATCCCAGAACGCGCCATGCCTCGCCATCCAGCGTACCGGCCCGCACACGTATCTTGGTATCGACGGGATTGATCGAGACCGCTCTGACCCGCACGAGCAGGTCGTGCCCTTTCGGGGCCGGAGGATCGGGCAGGGTAATATCCTGCAAGACGTCAGGCGCACCGGGCGCCTTGTAGCCAACTGCTTTCATGGAAGTGATCCCTCCCGGAAACATGTCCTTGGAGCAATCAGACTAGACCATCACCCGTGCTGATGGAATTCCCTGACGGGTGACCCGGGGCACTTACGCTACGGGCACTCATGCTCAGGGCTCTCCAGCGATGGGCACTCCCGCCGCATGCATCAAGCCGCGAGCATGGGTGCCGTCACGCAGCAGGTTGGGCATGACAAGGAGCCATGCCTCAAACCCGCAGGAAATCAGGCAGGGCGAACCAGCTCATAAAGTGCCACAGCAGCAGCATTGGAGACGTTGAGGCTTTCCATGTCACCGGGCATGTAGACGCTGGCGATCTCATCGCAGCTTTCCCGGGTCAGGCGCCTGAGGCCCGCCCCTTCTGCACCCAGCACCAGCGCCACGCGACGACCCGCAAAACCCTGACCGTTCAACATCGAGCCGCCCGCATCCAGACCCACCGTCCAGAGACCCGCATTTTGCAGCTGGGCAATGATGCGCGAGAGATTGACCTCACGCAGGATGGGCACGACATCCAGCGCTCCTGAGGCCGCCTTGGCCAGCGCCCCGCCTTCCTGAGGTGTATTGCGGTCCTGCACCACAAGAGCAGCTGCCCCGAATGCCGCTGCCGACCGCAATATCGCACCGATATTGCGCGGATCGGTTACCTGATCGAGAATCAGCAAGGGACCCTCGCGGCTGGACAGCACGTCATCGAGATAGGGCGGGGTCAAGGGTTCGACGCGCATGCAGACGCCCTGATGCACGGCGTCACGCTCACAAAGATGGTCCAGTCGCTGGCGCTCGACTACGTTGGGGGAAATACGGATCGGAACCTGTCTGGCTTCGAGTGCCGAGAGGGCTTCTTTCGTGACCAGCAGCTCGTGCACGTCGCGGTCTGCATTGCGCAGGGCTGCTTCAACGGCATGCAGGCCATACATCCAGTATCCGGCGGCGGATGAGCGCCCACCGGAGGAACGGCCGCCTGAAGAACGGCCGCCTGAAGAACGCCCCTCGGAAGAGCGTTCGCCAGAGGGGCGATCCTCTGGAGCGCGGTTTTCAGAAGCGCGGGCAGCGCGCGAGACGGATGAGCGTGAAGGGCGTCTGGACATGAGCGCTCTATGAAAGCAAGCCGCCCGTCATGCAACAAAAATGAAGAAAGCTTGTTGACACCAACCGTGATCCGCCATATTCCCCGTCCCGACCTGGAGAGATGCCCGAGTGGCTAAAGGGGGCGGACTGTAAATCCGCTGGTGTACGCCTACGTTGGTTCGAATCCAACTCTCTCCACCAGGTCCCCTTCCTTCAGAAAATTCAATCACTTGCTCTCGATGCGCCAATGCGCTCCGGGCTGTTCGAGGCAATCAGCAGACCTTGTCGCCGCGTGAGGCCGAGACCGCCTGCTCTGCGTTCTGTACGAGCGATCGGCGACCGGACAAGTCCTTCCAGCGCCTCCCCCCCCCCCCCGTCAGCTTACGTTCGTTTTGATCACGCATCGTCGCCAGGGCGGATTGCGCCTTGCGCCTGTCTCATTGCAAACAACTATTGCTTCGTTGGTCGGGTCGAAAGGCGCCCCCTCCGAGTCAGGAGCCCGATGCAGGACAATGAACCAGGGAAGTAACGGCACATGCGCTGCAAACCGAATTTTTCGAGACTGATGCCCGCCGCGCGACGTGGCCGGGATGCCGGTATCGCGCGTATGGGCATAGCCTCACTCGCTCTGCTTGGCCTTGTCGCCTTCAATGGGGTTGCCATCAGTGCGGCGCATGCCGAGCCACGCCTGGTCATTCTCGATGATGACGGGTTTGCCCTCGCCCAGTGGATGGTCATCAAGGCGCCGAATGTGAAGGTTCTGGGCGTCACGACCGTGACAGGCGATGCCTGGGCGAAAGAAGCCACAGCCGATGCGCTTCGTGGTGTGGAAATTGCCGGCCGGCCTGATCTGCCTGTCTATACAGGGGCCACCTATCCACTGGCGAACACCGAAGCGCAGACCGAGCGCTGGGAGACCCTTTACGGCAAGCTGGTCTGGAAAGGCGTGTGGATGAAGCACTGGGTAGAGCCCACTCTTCAGAAACTCCCACCCTATCACGGTCCGGATGTCGTGCCGGACCTGCCTCAGGGCAATCCGACCATCAAGGCGCAACACGAACGCGCTGCTGATTTCATGATCGACATGGTGCATCGCTACCCGAATCAGGTGGCGATCATCGCCACGGGACCGCTGACCAATCTGGCTCTGGCCCAACGCCTCGACCCGGAATTTGCCTCGCTCGCCAAGGAGTTGGTCTATATGGGCGGCAGTCTCAACCCGCGTCAGACACGCCCTGATGAAGTTGCCCATCAGTTCGCACGCGAATTCCTCAATGCACCAAGGCGCGAATTCAACATTCGCTTCGACCCTGAGGCTGCAAGCATCGCCCTGCGCGCGCCCTGGCCCCGGATCACCATGATCCCAGTCGACCCCTCGACGGATACCGAGCTGACCCCCGATTTGCTCAAGCGTCTTTCGCGCTCCGACACCCCGGTTTCGCGCTCCCTCAAGACTCGCGAGCCGGGCTTTCCGCTCTGGGACGAGATTGCTGCGGCTGTCTGGCTGAACCCGGGCCTGATCACCCAGAAAGCCGACCTCTATGTTGACGTGAACACGCAGTTCGGCCCGTCTTATGGCGACATCCTTTCCTGGTCGCCCGGCTATCAGCCCGGCCTCGGTGAGGGACGGACAATCGTGGTGCAAAAAATCGACGTGCCCCGCTTTGAGGATCTGATGGACAGGCTGGTGGCCGCCCCCCAGCCTCCACTGAGCGGCAAGCCCCTGCCCTGAGCGATCTTGCCGACAAGAGGGCCTGAATGACCTGTCAGGCCCTGTGCGTTGTAATGGCCTGTCGCAATTCTGCACCACGCACAGGCCGCTTCGATTGCTGTTCGGCCTCGCCCCTTGAAGCCGCAGGCCGAGAGAAGGGCGCTCCCCTGGCCTTTACGGGTATGACCCGAATGCGTCAGAAACCTTTATTGCGGCCCTACCCGGACAGAACCGCAATTTGCCAGCAATGAAGAAAAAGAGCCCCATGGCCCATCCCCAGACGATCCAGATTTTCCTTCCCGATGGTGACCCGCAGGGCATACGCATTGCCTCGATCACAACCCGCATTGTTCAGTTGATCGAGATCCCTCGCCTGAGGCTGACTGACTTTCTTGCCATGTCGGAAGCAGGCCATGTGGGGCTCTACCTGCTGTTTGGTGAGGATGACGAGACGGGTCACGCCAAGGCCTATATTGGTCAGACGGGTAATCTGGGCGCACGGCTCAAGCAACACCATGACGGCAAGGATTTCTGGAACCGCGCCCTCGTTGCCCTCTCACTGACGCATAGTCTTACGGTAACCCATGCGCATTATCTGGAATGGCTGGCGATCAGCCGCGCCGCGCAGGCGGGCCGCTGCAAGCTGGAGAACAGCACAACAGGCACACGCCCGCACACCCCGGCCGCGATGGAAGCTGAATGTCGCGAGATTTTCGAGACGATCGATATCCTCCTGACGACGCTCGGATTCCCTGTTTTTGAAGCGCTTGTCAGCAACAAAGCCGCCAAGCATAGCCTCGAAGAAGTAAGTCATCTTTCTCGAATAACTGAGCGCGATCACCCCGAAAAGACCGTTTACCTTCGTAATGAAAAAGCTAATGCGACAGGTGTCTATACAGAAACGGGCTTTATCGTTTTAAAGGGTTCATGGGGGCGTGCTCCAAGCTCCCATTTATCTCTTACCGCAGCCACCCAAAAGAAGCGCCAAGATCTCCTCGATAACGGCCATCTGCAGGTCATCGAGGAACGCCTCTGCTTTCTCACCGATTTGAGTTTCAACTCACCAAGTGCGGCAGGAACCATGGTGAATGGTCGCTCAACCAACGGATGGGTCGAATGGAAAGATGACTGTGGTCGTCCCCTCTCCGAAATGATGGGCCGCAATGCAAGCAAGACCTCCAGCGACATATGATTCTTCTCTATCGTCTCTCCCATACTCGAATTCAGTGATTTGAAATCAGCGCTGCAGGCTGATTATGACGGTCGTTCTCGAGGCGACTCTCGCCACGGTGAGTCGGCACCGCGACGCGCACAGGTTGCACTGGCGATGGTCTGCCCGTAAGCGAGGGCCGTATGCAGGGCTGTCTCATCAAGCGCTTCCAAAGCCTCCGGCGCCAGAAATCCTGTATCGGATAGACCCGCAAGCAACCCCGCCATGAAGCTGTCGCCCGCACCCACCGTGTCCACCACATTGGTGGGTATGGCGCTGGCATGAGCCTGCGCTGTGGGCGTCCAGCCGCTGACACCCTCCTTGCCATGCGTGATCACCACGAGACGTGCCCGATGTCCAAGCCAATCGCGCGCTGCATGCTCATGAGCAATACCCGGATAGAGCCAGTCCAGATCAGCCCCGCTGATCTTGATAATATCGGCATGATGCAGGAGCCGCTGCATACGGGTGCGATAACCCTGTTCGTCGCGGACCAGCGACGCGCGGATATTCGGGTCAAAACTGATGAGCCTCGCCCCGCCGGCCTCCCGCATGAAAAGCGCCTCATAGGCGCTCGCCGCAGGTTCTCTTATCAGCGCAATCGACCCGAAATGAAGGGTCCCCACGCATGAGAGATCGTCACTCTCCGGCATGGTCTTACACAGGCGATCGGCTGCTCCCTCGTCGAAAAACGCGTAGGCCGGTTCAGCCTGATCGAGATTGACAAAGCCGAGGGTGGAGGGCGCATCGAGCCTCTGCAGAAAGTCCAGCCTGACCCGGCTCTGTTCAAGTGCAGCAACAAGCTGGTCGCCAAACAGATCTGTCGAGACGGCGCTACCAAACCAGGTCTTGACGCCCAGACGCCCCAGCGCACGCGCTACGTTGTATGAAGAGCCGCCCGGACAGGGCCGATAAGCACCCACTTTTCCTGATGGCCCGTCTGGCAAATCGACCGGAATGAAGTCGATAAGGGCTTCACCAAGACACAAGACTGAACCACTCATGACCAGACTTTCAGCGAGACATCAGCCCGCCATCAGAGAACTGATACTGACTACGCCCCGCATGTTCGCAGCAGCAGGCGGGCACGGTCATTGACCAGCAGCTGTTGTCTCGAAAGCCGCCGCTGCGTCTGTCGTCAGCGGATCGCTGAATAATTGCTCGGCGACAGCCGGGCTGAAGGTGAAGGTGTCGCACCCCGAGGCCGCAAGAGCCGCGAGATCATCGGCTTTTCGCAGGCTTGCAACGAGCAGACGCGTCGGACCCCCGCAAGCGCGCAGGATGCGCTGCATGGCCGTGACGATTGCGAGGGCATCGCCCCCATGATCACCAATCCGGCCAAAATAGGGGGCCACGTAATCCGAACCCGCAGCAGCAGCCGTAAGGGCCTGATGCGCTGCATAAACAGCGGTCAGGGTGGTCCTCACGCCATAGGCATGCAGCGCCGAAACAGCACGTATGCCGTTCTCGGTGATCGGGACCTTAACGACCATACGCGGATCGAGCGCCGCCAGCGCCAATCCGGTCTCAATCAGCCTCTCTGTTTCCACCCCCCAGCATTGGGCCTGCACCTCGCTGACCGGATAGCTGAGGATATCGCTCACCAGCGGTGCAATGGTCGCGAGGGTGCAGGGCAGGCCCGCCCGGTCAAGAATGGTCGGGTTGGTTGTGACGCCATGAAACAGCCCTGTAGGCAACCAGCGTCGCAGGGCATCGCGATCTGCAGTATCCAGAAAAAATCTGACCCCGGGCTGATTTTCGGGGTTGGCTCTCAGCGTCATGACAAATTCCTCGAAGTAAAAAACATGAATCGGAAGTTGTTTCATGAAGCTTGAAAGAGAAACTATGGGCCTGTCAGCGCATAATTGCGTGTTTGGCCCACACTTATACGTCACTAGCACTCAAAGTACCATCGGGGCATTGCAGCACATGCCAACTCTCGCATTTGTGCCCCCGTGCCCGATGGGTCTCCACCGGGCTGAAGATTCCCGGAATGATAATGCGGCTTGTCTGCGCGCGGTGGCTAAGAGAGCATCTTCGCCGCCCGATCAGATTCCGGGAACGTCTCGAGCACGCTCAGGCGCAAGGCCGTATAGAACCGTCCAAAACAGGGAATACCGATGGAGATAACGCTGAATTTGACTTCGTCCCTGACCTGATAATGGAGCCGGATTTCGCCACCACGTTCAGTTTCGCGATCCGGGGCAACAACTGTGTAGTGATGCTGATTATCATACAGGACAATGCGCTCCGCTATACGGCGTGCGCTGTCGTGACTGTCGAAAGACAGGATGAATTCACTTACTGGCACACGACAGGAAAGATAGAGGTAGCCCGCCAGCGCCGTGCTCAGCCTCTCATCCGGGTACAGGCCGGTCGCCACGATCTGAAGGCCATCCTCCCCCTCGGTCATCGATATTGAGAGATCAAAGGGCCTGTGTGATTGTTCGGTGAGAAAGAAGGGAGCGAACGCCTCGACGGGCTGTGGAACATCGTCAATGATCGTCTCAGATTGCCGCCCAAGATTGATCTGCCCTTCCACCAGCACGCGCCCCGTCCATCCGGGCAAGGCATTCCAATGCCGCGCAATACTAATCTCGGCGTCTGGTTCATATCCACCAGCGCCAAGTGCTTCGATACTCTTGCGCATCTGCGCGAGAAGGACGGATCGCTTGGCTGGTGCAACGCGACATGCCGCGAGCAGGGAGCGACCGGCATCAGTGCCGACCAGCGTCGAGGCCGGATCAGCAATCTGCCGATCAAACCACTTCGCGCAACAGAAATGAGAGGGAAGATCAGGAAGAACGGTGAGAAGTTCCGTAGGCCCCACGCGGCCAAGACCGTTCCAGAACATATAGCAGAGATGAGTGTAACGCTTGCTGCCGAACTGCAGGATAAACGTCGAGAATAACATCTCTTCGACGGCCATATAATACCGAGCATCATCCGGGTCCTGAGCCAGAGCATGACGCAGCGCGCTGATCTCCTCGTGATGATCCAGGATGATGTCCCAGTCCTGTTTTCTGGCAAACAAACCTTCGATCTGCGTCACTGAGCAACGCTCGATCCTGCACCTCTCCTCCAGGACGCGTCGGAAATTCTCGGACTGATTGAAACCTGTCCAGGCCCAGGTACCACCGTCACCCTCATATCCCTTGACAGATATGTCGTGATCTTTGGTGTAATCACGCCCGGAGGTAACAGGGAAGATATGGCCTGCGTCCAACTCCCTTACGACTGCATCGAAATCAGGCTTCCTGAAGAACATGGCATTCGAGGCCGTGGTACAGAAGAAATCGAATGCACCCAGTTGGCTTGAAGCGTAAGCGAAAGACTCAAGATGCCCCATGGCGAGGCCCATACCCCATTTGGCACGCTCGGTATGGCCATTGATGATATGGATACGCTCATGAGCCGCAAGCGCCGGATCAACCAGGCGGCGGCCAGGCGACAGGTTGATGATCAACTGACAGTGGTGGTCAGTATAGTGCAGAAAATTGTTGATGTAGAGAGAGAGGTAGTCCTCTCCTTCGTTATAATTGGTCGCGAAAACAACCTTCTGCACGATAAGCGTCCTTAATCCATAATGGCATAAGATTCACCCGGGTTTTCCAGCCCTCATCAGCATATCGCCATTTCGCGTTGGATTATTCACCCGATGTTGATATTTATAGTTATATAGATTTTTCTGTCACGAATAATAGTCTTATTATCGCAGGATAATCGTCGTTTTTTCTTTAAATGCATGGTTTTTTCTAGTTGTTAATGCAAATTCGCAACGAACTTCATCCAGCATTGGCAACCCTGCAAAGGCCGGGTTATCAGCCCTCCGCACCGCAGAGCCTGGTTGTTCTCATTTGCGTTGATATGATGCGGCACCAGACGCGGCCAAACCCCTCGACGAGCGCTGGCTATGCCTCTGACATCGCCTCAGGGCCTGACGCCCCACCTGATCCGGGCACAGATCAGGACCGGAAGGACGCCGATGTTGTCGATCACCCACCGTTTGTTGGAAGAGGCTCAGACATAAAAAAAGGCCCGTTTCCGGGCCTTTTTGCTTATTTCAGCTTGGCGTTGCATTGGGAGTAATACCCACCGCCCTTCTGGATCCATTTCAGAGAACCGTTTCCGCCGGATTGCTGGTTCGCATGATACTGGTCGAGGCAGGTCTTCATGCGTGCCTTGCCCGCCGGAAGCTTGGCATAGGCAGCAGAGACAGAGGTCGGAAATACCACGTTGCCAGACGCTGTCGTGGAAGGCTTCGAAGCGATTCCTGCACCCGGTGAGGCGGGTGCCTCGGTGGTTACAGGCTTGTCTGCCGCTGCTTCCTTTTCTGCCGGAGCCATGGATGTCTGCGCGGTGCTGGTCGAGACATCGCCACACTGGGCAGCCTTGAAATCCTTGTATTTCTGGCCATTCAGGGTGCCAGCTTTCTCGGCAGCCTGAAACTTCGCATGACATTCCTTCGCCGTCAGCGCCAGGGCGGGGGAGCTGGCACAGGCCGCTCCACCGAGCATGAGACCGGCCAGCAGAACGTGGCCATGAGAGAGTTTCAGCGCCATTGGCAAATTCCCGTTGGGTAAGGAGTGCGGATCAGTTGATCCGCTCACCATGCAGAACCATGTCCAGACCTTCGAGTTCCTCGTCACGCGTGACACGTAGCCCGATTGTGAGATCGATAACCTTCAGGATGATGAAGGTGAAGATCACGCACCAGACGATGGTCACACCCACAGCTTCGGCCTGACGAACGAACTGCGCGAAGGAGCCGACGACACCTGTCGGGTTGGCATCCGTTGCCGATAGCGGCCCATAGGCAAACACGCCGGTCAGCAACGCGCCTACGATACCGCCCGTACCATGCACACCAAAGGCATCAAGGCTGTCGTCATAACCAAGGCGCGGCTTGAGAATGGCCGAGGCCCAGAAGCACACCACGCCAGCCACGAGGCCGATGATCAGCGCCGGACCTGCCAACACGAAGCCTGCCGCAGGCGTAATGGCCACAAGACCCGCCACAGCGCCGGAGATGATGCCAAGAGCCGTCGGCTTGCGGGAGTGGATCCACTCGGCAGCCATCCAGGCCATGGCACCACCTGCGGTCGCGATCTGTGTGGTCAGCATGGCCATGCCTGCACGACCATTGGCACCACCGGCAGAACCGGCATTGAAACCGAACCAGCCCACCCACAGAAGCGAGGCACCGATGATGGCGTAGGTTAGGTTAAAGGGCGAGAAGTCGTCATGGCCCATGCCACGACGCTTGCCGATCACGAGGGCAGCGACAAGACCCGCGACACCCGAGTTGATATGAACGACGGTACCACCGGCAAAATCGACCGCGCCAATACCGGCCACCCAGCCAAGCGGGCTCCATACCCAATGGGCAATCGGCGCATAGACCAGCAGGGACCACAGCACGGTAAACACGCACAGGGCCGAGAACTTCATGCGTTCGGCAAAGCTGCCCGCAATCAGGGCAGGCGTAATGATCGCAAAGGTCATCTGGAACATTACCCAGACGCTCTCGGGAATCGTCATCGCCACAGGGTTGGCCGAATTGGCCCCCATGGTGAAGGCCTGATCGACCCCCTTGCTGATATGCTCGGCCACGCCGTTCAGCATGAAGCGCGACATATCGCCAATCCAGGGCGTGCCCGTGCCGAAGGCAAGGCTGTAGCCGATCACCAGCCATACGATGCTGGCAATACAGCAGATGGCGAAGGACTGGATAAGGGTCGCAAGCACATTCTTCTTGCGGACCATGCCGGCGTAGAACAGGCCGACACCCGGAATGGTCATCAACAGCACAAGGGCGGTGCTGACCAGCATCCAGGCCGTGTCACCCGTGTCAATCGCGGCAGGCGCTGCGAAGGCAGGCAGGGGAAGCGCGCACAGAGCGAGAGGAGCAAGGGCCTTGAAAACGCGGCTCATATGGCAGTTTCTCCCGTTTCGCCGGTTCGGATGCGGATGACGCTGTCGAGAGGCGAGACGAAGATCTTGCCATCGCCGATCTTGCCGGTGCGGGCGGCGTTGAGAATCGCATCAACGACTTCATCGACGATGTCATCACTGACAGCGATCTCGATCTTGACCTTCGGCAAGAAGCTGACCTGATATTCAGCGCCTCTGTAAATCTCCGTCTGTCCTTTCTGACGGCCGAAACCCTTGATCTCGGTAACCGTTAGGCCCTGTACCCCTAATGGGGTCAACGCTTCACGGACGTCGTCCAGCTTGAACGGCTTGATGATCGCCGTAATGAGCTTCATTACATTCCTCCGCACCGCAAACGGCTTCTGTTTATAGAAACAGCTCCGCCAGTTCTCATGAACGCAAATCGTGCCAGTTTCATAACGAGATTGGCAAGGGTCTATGACGATCCATTTCCCATTTCCTGCGACTGCATTAAAAAAGCCACGGTCAACAATGCTGCGGAGAAATGAACCCCATGCGACAGGTCGATATCTGCATCAACGGCGCTGGCCCGGTCGGGGCCACTCTGGCCTGTCGCCTTGCGGCCTCGGGGCTTCGGGTTCTGCTCATCGACCGGTCTCCCCTGCCGGGCATGGAACATCCCTCGCTCGACGGGCGCGCCTATGCCATCACCGAAGGCTCACGCCGCATGCTGGTGGCGGCCGGTATCTGGCAGCACCTCCCCTCCCCCTCGCAGCCCATACGCAGCATCACCGTCAGTGATGGCCGCCCCGGCGAGCCAGCTTCCCCCCACGGCCTGCGCTTTGGCCCGGAGGATGCACCGATCGAAAATGGTGAAGCCACGCCATTCGGATGGATGATCGAGGCGCGCGACCTGCGTGCGGCCCTCAACCATGCCCTGACGACGCATGAAGGCGCTCTCGACATTGCCGCGCCTGATACGGGGCGCTTCGAATTTGGCGCCGATCATGTCGAGATCACGCTCAAATCCGGACCGGTTTATCGGGCGCCGCTCGTCATCGCCGCAGAGGGGCGGCAGAGTCCGTTACGCCAGCAGGCGGGCATCATGGTCACGCGCCTGCCCTACAACCAGTGCGGACTGATCAGCATCATTCATCATGAGCGCCCACATGACGACAGGGCGCTTGAACACTTTCTCCCTCAGGGGCCGTTTGCACGCCTCCCCCTGCCGCCCACGGCCGAGCATCCCTATCGTTCAGCGATCGTCTGGGCAGAGGCGACACGACGCGCCGAGCGGTTCTACGCGCTTGATGAAGCAGCCTTTGCCAATGCCATCATGCAGCGTCTTGGCGATGATGTAGGCAAGGCCGTTCCGGTCGGCCGACGCTGGATCTATCCGCTTTCGGCGCAATATGCCCAGCGTTACACGGCACCGCGGCTTGCGCTCGCGGGCGATTCCGCCCACGGCCTTCACCCGATTGCGGGACAGGGCCTGAATGTCGGGTTCAAGGACATCATCGCCCTTTCCGCCCTTGTGGAAACGCGGTTTGCCAGCGGGGGCGATCTCGGCGGCGCCGATCTGCTTGCTCGCTACCAGCGTCAGGTGCGCCCCCATAACATGGCGATCATGGCGGCTTGTGACGGGCTTGAACGCCTGTTCGGCAATGACAATCCTCTTTTGCGTTTCGGGCGTGATCTTGGGCTGGGCGTGATGAGCCGCCTGCCAGGCCTGCGCCGCACATTCGTGAAGAAGGCCATGGGATTATGAGCACATTACCCGATCAGACATCGCCCAGAGCGCCCGATCTGGGCGTCGTATGGCAGGAAATGCTCAAGCAGAGCGATGTCTGCTGCGATGTGCTGATTCAGGGTGTGTTTGCGACAGGCATCAGCGATCACCGCAATTTCCAGGGGGCTCTCGCGGCGCTGCTCGGCACCAAACTGGCTGACCGCGCGCTTTCGGCTCCGGTGCTGTCTGCGCTCGTCACATCGGCACTGGCTGAAAAACCTGAAATTGCTGAAGCCGCCGCCGAAGACATGATCGCGATCTGCGAGCGCGATGCCGCTTGCCCGGATTACGTGACCCCCTTCCTGTTCTTCAAGGGCTATCACGCCATACAGGCCTATCGTATCGCCCACTGGCTCTGGTGCCATAACCGCCAGCATCTTGCCCGCCATCTGCAAAGCCTTGTGAGTGAACGCTTCGGTCTCGACATTCACCCCGCCGCCCGTCTTGGACGGCGTCTGGTGTTCGATCATGGCGCAGGCATCGTGGTGGGTGAAACCTGCATTATTGAAGACGATGTTTCGCTTCTCCAGGGCGTTACGCTCGGCGGGACGGGCAAGGAAACCGGCGATCGTCACCCCAAGGTCCGGCGGGGCGTTCTTGTCGGAGCCGGAGCTATCGTGCTGGGTAATATCGAGCTTGGCGAGGGCGCCAAGGTGGGCGCTGGCTCTGTCGTGCTCGAGAGCGTACCACCTTACACAACGGTTGTGGGCAATCCCGCACGTCGCATCGGCACGCGCCATACCTCCATGCCAGCTCTGGGGATGGATCAGCGTCTGCCTCCCGTGGATTATGTGATCTGACATCGGGGCCTTCAGGAGTGCCTCCGGCAACAGCGCCCTCGCGTGTGAGGACGCTGTTGCTTTGGCTGCGCCGTGGGGCGCTCGCTCTGGCTGGGCTGTTTGCCACCTATCTAGGTGTTCTGGCTTATCCTGAACCGGCTTTTGCCTATCGGACGCAGTATCGGCAATTCGATCTCTGGTCGGATCGCCCTATCGACAGCCATATCACTATCATTCTGGATGACGCGACGCGGCGCTTGCAGACATCGAGCCTCTATACGCCACAGCAGCACTTCCACGTCTTTTTCTGCAACGCGCGCTGGCGGTTACAGCTCTATGGGCTGTTTCACCCAGGCGTCGGGGGCATCGTGATCGCGCCGCTCACATCCAATATCTACCTTCGTGAGACGGATATCCCTCATGACAGGATCATTCCTCCCCATGCCGGACCAAAGGCAGATGCGAAGGAACGCCCGCTCGCCTATTACATTGCTCATGAGGCGACGCATGTGATGCAGGGCCGCAGCTTCGGACGTTTCTTTGCCCTGACCCGCCCCACATGGCTCAATGAAGGCTATGCCGATCTCGTCGGCAAGGGCGGTAACTTCGATATGCGGGACAATCTCGCGCGATTCCAGACGCATGATCCCTCAATGGATGTGCGCCGGAGCGGACTCTATCGACTCTATCATCTGGAAGTCGCCTGGATGCTCGGCCATGATGCTGTTCCTCTGGAAACGCTCTACGCGCATCCTCCGGCCGAGAAAAAGCTCCTCGCCAGATTGCGCGAGGCGCGACTGCCCTGAGACAGGGCGTATCGCGCGGCGTATGGATCAGTCGAACGCCTTACGCACCAAGGAGCCGAGCAGAGTGCCTTCAGCTGCGCCTGTCGCTTCCGTCATCCCGAGATAGGGGCTGAGTGCTCCGGCGAGATTGGACAAGGTGAGTGTCTGCAGCCAGATGCGCCCCGGCCCGGTCAAACGGACCAGAAACACGCCATCGCCCCCGAACAGCTTGTTGCGTATGCCGGGCAGTGTCGTGATATCGAATTGCACACTCTCCTCGAACATGCCGACATGACCGGGGTGCACATCGATCTGTTCTCCGGGTGCAAGATCATGGGCCACGATCTCGCCGCCCAGCTCCGCCCAGAACTGACCGTAACCCGAGATGCGCTGGAGGATGAATCCCTCCCCGCCAAACAGGCCCGCGCCGAGCTTGCGCTGGAAAGCCATTTCGAGGCGGACCCCTTCGGTACCAGCGATGAAGCCATGACGATGCACAAGATAGGCCCGCGATCCATCGAGCGTATGCTCGGTGATATGCCCCGGTATCTTGGCGGCGAAGGCAACGATGCCGGGAGCCCCTTCAGCGCGATAACGGGTAATGAACAGCCCGCCTCCTGCAATCATGCGCGAGATTGTGCCCATGAATCCGCTTTGCCCGGCCCCTGACGTACTGGTTTCCAGCGTGACATGGGGGCTTTTCCAGGAGAGCTCGCCCGTCTCAGCCATGAGCGTCTCGCCGGGCTGGAGGGCGATGCGGAGTACAGGGAACAACGAACCATCAATCTGGGCATCCATGAATCATTCTCCGGGAAACATAACGTCACAGAGCATGGCACGGCGGAGCCAGTCGATGCATTGGCAAAAATGCAGGCGACCATGAAAGATGCGTTCTCAACCGATCATGACCATCAGGCCGGTTCCGGTTGTTCAGAGGAACTCCACATGGGACTTGAAGCCGAGCAGGACAGCGTCTTTGAGGTTTCCCTGCCCGTTGGGTCGCACGAACAGCTCAACCATCGGCTGCATGAGAATACCGCGCCAGGCATGCCAGCCGTAATTGGCCTCCATGACGACGGCATGACGCTGGATACCGGTGGCACGGTAGGGCAGTACCTCCCCCCTCGCGCGCAGCAATTCTTCGGTGCGCTGCACGCCCGGCGACATTGCCGTGTAGCTGAAGGCCAGAGCGATAGTGTCCTCAGGGCGGGAGGCGAAAGTCCCACGGCTGATGAGACCGCCATAGACCTGCCAGTGGCGCAGCGCCACGCGCCCGTCATTATAGAGAAAGCCCCAGAGCGCCGTCAGGCCGGAATCTGTATCCTGTCCCGCCTTGTCCTTGCGATAGGTCGTGATTTTCTGATCCATCAGCACCCAGGCATTATAGCTGGCACGATGCTGACGCTGGTTCAGCCCTGTCACGGCATAGGGCTGGCCATACTGGTCCTCGTGGATATCGGAAAGCGGGGTGGTCGTGAGTGCCGCACCAATCTTGTAATGGCCGGGTAAATGGCCGCGCGCCCTTGGCTCCCATCCCAGTTCGAGCGGCATACGCACGCCATTGATATAGGCGCTGTTGAACTTGAAGCCGCTGCGGTTCATCGAATAGGCAAACATGCCCTCTTCGGTCAGATACAGGCCAAGCTGGATATAGGATTGAGGCAAGGGGCGGCCGCGCACACGCAGACCCCAGTTCCCGGCCGGAAAGGTCGAGGCATATCCAGTATCGGCTGCCGCACGGGGGCGACCGCAGATGGCGTTGATCTGGAACGTACAGAAAAGCGGGCTGGCCACGAAGTCGGAGAGTTCAGCCATGCGCCCTGCCGCAATCGAGAGCTTGCCGCCATACAGCGTCTCTTCGCCATAGGCCATGACGAGATGCACCACTACATTGCCGCCCCCGCCATAGATTTCAGAGGAGTGGTTCAGCCAGTCGCCGAACATGCGGTTGGCAGGCGTGCCATAGCGCCCCGTCACGACCATATGCGTGGCAAAGCCCCTGATATGCGCAATGCGCTCCCAGTCCACATTCAGCGAAAGGGCATATTGCCCGGCATTGCTCGAGCCCTGACGGTAATCGCCGACATGGCGTGTGGGTGTGGTGACGGCGGCTGCATATTCATTGATATTGTCGAGCAGCAGCCCGATCCCGTGGCGACGCAACCAGTCCGTCAGGCCAAAGGGATTATAGAATACGGCCTTGGGCTCACCGAATGCCGGTACGCTGGTGGGCTGCAAGGGCCGGTCAGGAAACGGATCATTGATCTGATAGCTGGGTTCCGAGCCTGTTTCCTCATCGTCATCATCGGCGGCCCAGCCCGGCATCGGGGCTGACATACCTGCAAGACAGGCGGCGGCCAGGCTCCAGCGGAAGAAGTGACTCAGAACCAAAGAAACTGCTCACGGAAACGTTAGGCCTCGGTCCTAGCATCGCCAATCCGTGCCTGACCAGTCCGATTTTTTTTCCGCAAACCCGGAACCAGGGAAGAGCAGCCCACGGGGGTCACAATGCCTCGGCTTTGGCAGGCGCCCCCGTCTTGCCAGATGAACCGGCTATTCCTTGTCGATGCTGCGCTTGGGCAGCAGGGCGGGAATGAAGGTCAGCGTTGCAAGCAATGTGCAGGCCAGCGACATGAGCAGTAGCCGCCCCATACTGGCCGTGCCCGGATGCTGCGAGGCGGCAAGCGACCCGAATGCCGTCCCCGTTGTCAGGGCCGAGAACAGGACCGCGCGCGCCGTCGGCGATGTCAGCGGGCTCTTGATGCCCGCACGCCAGTTCATCACGAAATAGATGTTGAACGACACCCCTACGCCAAGCAGCAGGGGCAGCGCGATGATATTGGCGAAATTCAGTGTCTCGGGCACCGTCACGATCAGAATAACCGTGATCAGCGCAGAAAGCAGCAGGGGTGCCAGAACGAGCGCCATATCCAGCAGGCGGCGCAGCGCCACAAACAGGATGATGGCGATCATGACCAGAGCCGAAATCGCCGCTGTCGAGAAAGCATGAACCATCGTATGGGCGCTCTCGACCACCTCAAGCGCCGTGCCTGCCGTATTCTTGTCCACCGACTGCATGTCGCGCAGGAAGCGATAAAGCACCTTGCTGTCGGACATCCGCCCCTTGGGCAGAACCTTCAGCAGGGCGCGTCCATCCGGCGCCACATAGTCACGCGCAATATCCTGCGGGATGCTTTCCATCGTCACAGGCGTGGGCTGAAGCACATCGACAAGCTGGGCCAGCTGCTCGGGCAGAAAGCGCGTAAGCGCCGTATCGGCCGCCATGATCCGGTCATCCGGCGCCTTGGCGAGTGTCGCAAGGGCTTTCTGGATGTCGCGCAGCGGTGAGTCGGGCGCGGTCTTGTCGATCACGGCGCCCAGCTTGGCCGCTGCCGAAGCCGCGCTGGCGCGAAGGGCATTGGCATCGGGCGCAGGCTGCACTTCCTGACCCACCAGCGTCGGCAGCAGGATCGACGCCGTGTCCTTGATCATCGCGAGCTTCTCGGTCTGATCTTCCGGCACGAACATGCCCAGCCACATGACCGAGGAAACACTCGGCAGCGCGTCGAACTGCTTGGCCCGTTCTGCGGCCACCTTCAGGTTCGGCACGATCACCTCGCCATCATAGGGCGAGGCGCGCGGGTCCTGCTCCAGCAGATGAAGCGCGCGCATTCCCTCGGTGTCCGGATTCTTGGTGTGCAGAGGATCAGCGTCAAAGCTGAGGCGCGGAATGAGCGCAATGCCGGTCAGGGCCAGAATGGCGTAGAATGCCAGGATGGGCTTGCGGAAACGACGCAGGAAACCGTCGGCCGGTGCAAGGCTGGCGAAACCGGGCATGCCGCGGCTCAGACGCGCGCGGAACAGATGCAGCAGGGCCGGCAGCAGGGTCATGGTGCACAGGAAGGCGATGATCATGCCAATACCGGCAATCAGGCCAAGCTGGGCCACGCCCACGAAATTGGTCGGAACGAAGGCAAGGAAACCCGCCGCCGTTGCCAGAGCCGCCACCAGGATCTGATGCCCCGTCTCGCGGCCCGTCTCGGCCAGTGCCTCGGCAGGCGCCATGGCTTCACCCGATGCCAGACGCTGCCCCCTGAAGCGGACAGAGAACTGGATCGCGAAATCGACAGCGATACCGACAAAGAGAACGGCAAACGCGACAGAAATCAGATTGAGCTTGCCAACGGCGAGGGCGGCAAAGCCTGTCGTCAGCAGCAGACCGATAACGAGCGTGATCAGGATCGGCACGATCACGCGTACAGAGCGCACGGCCAGAACCAGCCAGCACGCCACCAGTACGAGCGAGGTCAGCAGACCAAAACCCATGCCATGGGCAACGGTCGAGAACTCCTCATCGCTGAGCTGCACCGGGCCGGTGATCATGGCGATTGCGTTGCCACTCCTGACGAATGGCAGGGAATCGATGGCACGGCGCATGGCGGCGCTTGCCTCACCACCCGGCTGAAGCGAGCCGAAATCCTGATGCGGCTGCGTGATCACATACTGGTAGTTGCCCGCCATATCGCCCAGCGGACCCGCCAGAAGATTCTGCCATGACAGATCTTTCGGGTGGCCGCTGGCGGCATCATTCAGTGCTGTGGCAAAGCCGCGAAGCTCTGGCGTGAAGCTCTCTGGGATATCCTCACCCGCCGACAGCCCCTCGCCCATCAGCCCAAGGGCCGTGAAGATACCGCGCGATGACGGATCGGCCGAAAGCGTCCCCAGAAAGGGCTGCGCTGCCACGATGGAATCGAGCAGCGTGCCCAGAACCGGCTTGTCGAGATAAAGCAGCCCATGATTTTCAAGGAAGGGCGAGTCGTCAGGCAGGCGAACGGTACGGAAATTCTTGTGATCGGCGCGCAGGATACGGGCCAGTTCGCGCGCTGTCGCCCGGCCCTGCTCTGGCATGTCGGCCTTGATGATGGCCACCATCAGGTCGTCATTCTGCGGGAAAAGCTGGCTCAGCTCTGCGCCACGCTGTTTCCAGGGCAGGCTGGCTGCAAACATTTCATCAGTATTGGTTGTCACACCAAGGCGTTGCGCCGTCAGCACCAGACTGCCGGCTGTAAGCACCGCAAAGAGAGCGACGATAACAAGGGCGCGCCTTGCGCAGAACGAGACGATCGATCCGATGAAATTTGCTAGCATTGACGTGTGATGAACCCTGCCACGGAAAGACGCCAGAGCGTCATGGTCCGGGCAGGTTTAGAGCATTGTCACCCGAATGGGAAACCACACCCGTCACAGCGTTGTAACAAATGCCTCAGCTCCGGGTGTTGCGCAGGAAAGCCAGGGTCTCGACACAGGCGGCCGAAGCCTCGCGACCCTTGTTGTGCACATCCTTGCGCGAGCGGGCCTGGGCCTGCTCATCCGTGTAGGTCGTAAGCACACCGAAGGAGATGGGCGTTTCAGTGGCAAGCTGGGCTTGCATGATGCCGATGGTGGCCCCGAGGCTGATGAACTCGAAATGGGCCGTGTCACCCTTGATCACGCAGCCAAGGCAGATGATTCCCTCATATGTTCCCGTCTTGGCCAGAGCCTGCGCCATCAAAGGCAGTTCGAAAGCTCCCGGTGCATCGAACACATCGACATCGCGGATATTGTGTTCAGCGAGCCATTCCAGCGCGCCATCACGCAGACCATGCGTGACATCCGTGTTGAAGCGGCTCACCAGCAGAGCGAGCTTGGGCGTGGGAACGAGTGTGAGGTCGGGAGCGACGGGGATGGATTTGCTCATGGAAGATCCTTACTTCTGAATCACTGAATCAACGAGTTCGGGCCAGACATCGCTGAGCTGATGCCCCATCCGGGTACGCTTGGCGTGAAGATACGCCCGGTTGAACGGGTTGGACCCGGCTTCGAGGCGTTCCTGACTGATGACCTTCAGCCCTGCCGCCTCCAGTCCCGAGACCTTGCTGGGATTATTGGTGAGCAGCCTGAGCGTGTCGATACCAAGCGACTGCAGAATGGCCGCGCCTGTCACCCAGTCACGCGCATCGCCCGGCAGACCCAGTACCAGATTGGCTTCGAGCGTGTCCTTGCCGGCATCCTGCAGGGCATAGGCCCGTATCTTGTTGCCGAGTCCGATCCCCCTGCCCTCATGCCCGCGCAAATACACCAGCACGCCGGAAGGGGCTGCGGCGATACGCTCAAGCGCCTCACGCAATTGCGGGCCGCAGTCGCAGCGCAGTGAGCCCAGCGCATCACCTGTCACACATTCGGAGTGCAGACGCACTAGCGGGGTGCCGTTAGCGGGATCACCCTTGATCAGCGCCACATGCTCGATGCCATCAGGGGCACGAAACGCCTGGATACGCAGGTCGTGACCGCCATAGACGCTGGGAAGCGCTGCCTCGGCAATACGCTCGACCGCTGGCGGAACGGGCGCCGGCAGAATGACATCCCCCAGCGCTTCGCGGCCATGCACACGGCACCAGGCGGCAATTTCCTCAATGCTGATGACGGGAATGTCGTGACGGGCCGAGAATGCGCGCAGTTCCGGCAGACGTGCCATCGTGCCGTCATCACTCATGACTTCGCAGATCACCGCCGCAGGAAACAGGCCTGCCAGCCGAGCCAGATCCACAGCGCCTTCCGTATGCCCGTCACGGGCCACCGTACCTTCGGGATGCGCTCGCAGGGGGAAGATGTGGCCGGGGGTGCTGATATCCTCGGGCCTTGCATCGGGGTGGCCCGCAACCTGAATGGTTCGTGCCCGATCGGCCGCCGAAATCCCCGTCGTGATCCCGGTCGTGGCCTCGATTGAAACGGTAAACGCCGTTCCACGTGGATCATGGCCACGCCGGGGCATCATGGGCAATTCAAGACGTTCAATCTGCTCCGGCTCCAGCGGCAGGCAGATCAGCCCACGCGCGTGGGTTGCCATGAAGTTGACGGCATCCGGCGTAGCAAACTGGGCGGCAATCACCAGATCGCCCTCATTCTCACGGGCTTCGTCATCCACCATCATCACCATGCGCCCTTCACGCAGGGCGGTGATGGCATAGGCCAGACCGGGCGAGGGAAGCGTGTTCATGACCGTACCCCGTATTTCAGCAGGCTCTCGACATATTTGGCCAGCACATCGACCTCGACATTGGCCGGATCGCCCTCGCGGATTTCGGAGAGCCCGGTATGGTCCCATGTGTGCGGAATGATCATGAGGGCGATGGTGAAGCTGTCATCCAGCACGTCGCTCACCTCATTGACCGTCAGGCTGACGCCATCGAGCGCGATCGATCCTTTCTCAACCACATAGCCACGCAAGGCAGCGGGAAGGCGGAACGTGATGTGATGCGACTCCCCGACCGAGCGGATCCCCACCAGATGGGCAAGCCCATCGACATGCCCCTGAACGATATGCCCCGAGAGACGTGTCGAGGGTGTGCTGGCCCGCTCAAGATTGACCCGCGCTCCGGCAGCCAGTCTGCCTAGAGCCGTGCGCGACAGCGTTTCAGCACTGACAAAGAAATCCGCCAGCCCTGACGAGTCATAGGAGGCGACTGTCAGACAGACGCCATTGACGGCAATGCTCTCGCCCAGATCCATATCTGACAGTCCCGTCTCGACCTGAAGCAGGATCGCCTGATCACGGGGTTCGACAGCCTTGATACGGCCGATATGTTCGATAATGCCTGAGAACATCAGAAAGCAGCCTTGTCAGCAGGAAGGGGACGCGCCCCTTCATCAAGTATGAAACGCAAGGGGGTGGGGCCGTGGGAGTAGACCCGGTGCCGGTCAGGACCGTCCGGGGTGGTCTGGATGTCCAGCCAGTCATCCCAAAGGCCAAGCCGCCTGATTTCGCCGAGTAGCCCGGGCCCGGCTTCGACCATCGCCCAGTTCACGCCATGATCGGCCAGAAGCGAAGGGATCTCGCCTAGGTCACGCGAAACAAGCACGCGAAAACCGCTACCGATCATCTTCTCCCGCCAGGAATCGGGAAGGCGATTCTGCCTGTCACACACCACGACCAGTCGCGGCGTCCGGTCCTCATGATCGGGAACATGGCGCACATCGAAACGTGGGCTGTCGGACAGGATCGTGCCAATACCCGTGATGATCGCATCGCTGGCGCGGCGCAGGCGATGGGCAATCTCAAGCGAAGCCTGGCTGGTAAAAGTCTTGCGCCCGGCAGGGGGAATCATCGAGCCCTTATTGTCCCGTGCCTGCTTGACCGTGATCCACGGGCACTGGCGCACGATACGTGTTGCAAAAGGCGCCAGAAGCGCTGCGCAGCCATCATGCACATCGGCGAAGGCCGGAAAATCCTCGAGCAAAAAGACATTCCGCCCCTCAGGCATCTGCCGCAGGCGCGCAATGCCGCCCCCGGCTACCGGGTTCGGGTCGCTCATGCCCACCCAGACATCCTGAACAGGACTGTCGCGCAGCGCCTCGCTGCAGGGGGGCGTGCGTCCGACATGATTGCAGGGTTCGAGGGTAACAAGGGCTGTCGCAACGCGGTCGATCACGCCGGTCTCGCGCGCCCGGTGCAGGGCAAGCGCCTCGGCGTGGCGGGTTCCGGTACGGTGATGAGCCTCGGTGACGAGTATGTTGCCCTCGTGGTCGAGCAGACAACAGCCAACAGCAGGATTGGGAGAGGTGGCGCCAAGATAACGCGCCGCTTCGTTCAGCGCGGCCTCAAATCCCGAACGAACCGCCTCACGCTGGGCCAGGCTATGGCCCTTTTGTGCGGAGGCAGAACCGGGGGCGAAAACTCCCGACACGATGATACGGTCCCATCCATCAAGGACGGTCTCCGGGCGTGAACATTCTGTATCTCGGCCACGAACATCCCTGGCGGGATGCGCCATGACAGAGGCAAGTCCTGTTCTCTTCCATCCGGACTATGACCGTCGGCTCCGGATTTGGACCGGATCTGCTGACCCCCGGGCCTGAAGGGCCTGAGGCGCTCGCGGGCTCGTGCCAGAGGCACCTACCGCCGGTGGGGAGTTTCACCCCGCCCTGAGAACGTCGAATTCTGCACCGGTCGACATGACCGGACGGTCACTATGTGCCCCCTTTAACGCCTTTTGCAAGGGGCAAAGCCAGTCTGGCATCCTGACACAGATCCCTGCCGTCACCCCGGCAAGATGAGCAGGCGCAAAAAAGGGCGGGGAAATCCCCGCCCTTCATGCTTGAACCATGTGTGGTTCAGATGGCTCAGTGCGTTGCAGCCTGCGGCACCGAGTTATGAATGGCGCCCTGGGTTGCGCCTGCGCCACGGCTCACGTCATGACCGATGGAGCTGACGTCACGGCCAGCACCGTCAACCGTGTTGCATGCGGTAAGGCCAAAGGCAGGCAGCGCCAGCATGACAGCAAGAGCACCGGTGCGGAGGAAGGAAGCCGTAGTCATGGAAGAATTTCCCTTTTTTATAGGTTCGGGCCTTAACAACGCCTCACCAGCATATGGGTTTGCTTCGTTACAAATTGGCATCGTCATGTGATGCCCCTGCCCTGAGACCTCCATGCCTCGTCCACACGCAGAAAACAGCCGAAAATGCCCCTGATTCGAACCTCATGCGGCGTGATGCGCTCATCCTGTTCACCTTTTTGTGCGAACGCCGAAGCCCCGCTTCCGGCCCCCGCAATGGCAACACAGGCAGCCCTTTCATGACCGACACGCCTCCCTCGATAGTATGGTTTCGCGATGACCTCAGGCTTCAGGATCATCCTGCACTTGATGCGGCCAGTGGGCGCGGCGGCAGAATTCTCTGTGTCTATGTGCTCGACCGTTCGGGTACGACCCGGGCACAGGGCCGAGCCAGCCTGTGGTTTCTTCACGGCGCTCTTGGCAGTTTACGCCAGACGCTGAAGAAACACGGAGGAGATTGCCTGATCCTTGAGGGGGATCCCGCCGAAATCCTGCCCGCTCTGGCAAAAGAGACGAAGGCCGACATTCTTTACTGCCATCATCGCTATCAGAAAGAAGCCAACGCGCAGGATGACGCCGTCTCTCAGGCGCTTGAAAAGGTTGGATGCGACATGAAGCGCCTGCACGGTACCGTGCTGCGCCAGCCGGAGTCCGTCGTGACCAAGACCGGCACACCCTACAAGATCTTCTCTGCCTGGTGGAAAGGATTCGAGGGATTGGGGGCCCCGCCTTCCCCCATACCTGCGCCTTCTGGCCTCTCTTTCCTGCCTCTCTCATTCACGCATGGCAAAAAGACGAAATTCGCGCCTTGCGATATCGACAAGGCCTTGCTTCCCACCAAGCCAGACTGGGCTTCGAAAATGGGGGAGTACTGGGATCATGGCGAAGAGGCCGCGCATGAGGCTCTGGACGATTTCGCCTCCGGCCCCCTTGCCCATTACGATACGGGCCGAAACGACATGGCCGCCGAAGAGAGTTCGCGGCTCTCACCCTATCTGCGTCATGGCGTGCTCTCACCCCGGCAAATCTGGCATCACTGCAAGAACAAGGGCGAGCCAGCCGATCGCGAGACCTTTCTGTCCGAACTCGGATGGCGTGATTTCTCGTGGTATACGCTGTTTCACAATCCGGAATTGCCACAGCGCAACCTCAAGAAGCAGTTCGACTCCCTGAACTGGCGCAAGAGCCGCAAGGATCTGCAGGCCTGGCAGAAGGGAAAGACGGGCATCCCGGTCGTGGATGCCGGGATGCGCCAGCTTTGGGAAACCGGCTGGATGCACAATCGGGCGCGCATGATCGTCGCCTCGTTTCTGGCCAAGCACCTGCTGATTGACTGGCGACAGGGAGAAGCCTGGTTCTGGGACACATTGATTGACGCCGACCCGGCGTCCAATGCTGTCAACTGGCAGTGGGTCGCGGGGACGGGCATCGAGGCATCACCCTTTTTCCGGATTTTCAATCCCCTTCGCCAGTCCGATAAATTCGACCCGAAGGGTGATTACATCCGGCGCTGGGTGCCAGAACTGGCCAGATTGCCCGATGACGCCATTGCTGCGCCATGGCAGGCAGACAAGGATGTTCTCGAGCGTGCCGGAATCAGGCTCGGGCGTGACTATCCAGAGCCGATTGTCTCTCTCGATGAGGGACGTGACAGGGCCATGACCGCCTATCGCAAGACGAAGGGTAGCTGAAAATGGGCCGTGCAGGCCCAACCTGCCGTGACACGCCTAGTGGCGGGTGACGGTCAGCGTCCGTGTTTCACCATTCGTCAGTCTGAGCGTCAGCTCTGTCGATGCACCCGGCTCAAGCCCTGCAAGATCCTCAAGTGCGGGCAGGTTGGCCGCGAGGGAGAAGCGACAGGGGCCGATTACGCCAGCATGTCCCTGCACGAAGGTCATGGGGGGCAGGCTCGTGCCATCGGGGGTGGTGATCGTGCTCACCTTGTCCTGACTGAGAATGGCATAGGCATGCATCATGGGCTCACTGAGAATGAAAAACTGCTCCCAGTCATTTGCCACGGTCGCATGGAAGTCGATCCCGGCATTTTCCTCACTGCGCAGATAGCGCCCCGACCCATCAAGACGCTGTAACGTGACCAGGCCGCTGGGCAGGCGAGTCGCCTGAAGCTGGGGAATCGGCATGGGCAGTGAGACAACCTTGCGCAAGGTCACCGTAAACTGCTCCTGCGCCACAGTATCCGCGAAGAAAAACAGGCCCGGATAGCGTCCCGGCGACGGCACAACAGAAAACAGACAGTCGCGCAGCGGATCGTGATCGACCACTTGCCCGAAAAAATCGAGTAGCCAGAAGCGGGCAGAGGCGTAGAGCATGGACAGGCGTCCCTTTCGTCAATCGGTTATCGCTGTCTTACACGATCTCCGGGCAGGGCTCACGCCGGCAGGGCAAGACATTTCTGCATGACGCTCGGAAGAGCCTGTTTGCCTAGAGCGTCATGCGGGCAGGCAAAACCCTCCTGATTATGGAGCGGCCCGAAATCATCCATCTGCACAGCGATGACCGTCAGATTCAGCCCGAAATGTGTGAAAACATGCCGGATCTGTCCAGCGACTTTCCATGTCAGATCATCAGCCATGCTCAGGGCAACTGGCGCAGCCTGCAACGCCGCCTCGATGGCGACGGGGTCATCCTGCCAGGCAGTGCCCGGTAGTTCAGCCATGCCACCCAGCAATCCCGTCGCCGGACGATGACGCAACCAGACCGCGCCCTGACGATCTACAAGCCGGAAAACAACGCCATAGCGTTCAGGCCTGACCTTGCGTGGCGCGCGAACCGGAAAACGTGCCGGGTCGCCCGAGGCATGGGCCTTGCAGGGCTCACGCCAAGGGCAGACGAGACAGGAAGGACGACGCGGCGTGCAAATCCCTGCCCCGAGATCGAACAGGGCTTGTGTGAAATCACCGGGAGCCTCCTGCGCCGCAGGATCGAGATTGAGCGATGCCGCGAGCCGATCGAGATGTTTTCTAGCGCCCGGCAGGGGCGCGTCGACCGCGTGCAGTCTGGCCGTGATACGCTCGACATTGCCGTCAACCGGAACGACCGGCACGGCAAACGCAATGGACGCAATAGCCCGCGCCGTATAGGCCCCGATACCGGGCAGCGCCTGCAGCCCTTCCACCGAACGCGGAAACGCGCCGATTGCCGCCACCTGCTGCGCACAGGCATGCAGGTTACGCGCCCGGCTGTAATAGCCAAGCCCCGCCCAGGCCGCGAGCACCTCCTGCAAGGGTGCGTGGGCCAGATCTTCAATGGTGGGATAATGCTTCAGAAACCGCTCGAAATACGGCATAACCGTAACGACCGTCGTTTGCTGCAGCATGATCTCGCTCAGCCAGACGGCATAGGGATCGGCAGTCTGCCCTGCGAGGGCACGCCAGGGCAGAACGCGTCGTTGGCGCGCATACCAGTCCAGAAGGGCAAAAGCAGAAGGAGTCACAGGGGCGATATGAAGCGTGATTCCATAACGGACAAGGGGTTGAGTGCGCCGGGCTCCGTTCGACCCGCCCGGACACGGTCTGGCACTGGCAAATCAGCCACGGCCTCAGGCAGCTCGACCGCTCAGCCCACGGTAGATCGCGAGAGGCGCACCATGACAGGGCGCGCGCTCGGGGCGATCCTGCCTCAGGTCACACGTCCCGCCTTCAACCGCAAGCCCGCGCCGGCTGTCCGGCTTATTCTCGACTGGGCAGAAATTGTCGGGCCTGCCCTGGCTGCCCAGACCGAGCCACGCAAAGTGAGTGCGGGCACGCTGACGATTGCCTGTACCGGCCCGGTTGCGCTGGAACTCCAGCATCTTGCGCCCCAGCTTATCGAGCGGATCAACAGCCATTGTGGCCCCCTGCGGTCGGGGCGTGATCTGCGCTTTGATGATGGCAACCAGCTCGTCAGGAAGATCAGGATCCTGCAGGACCCGGGCATAGTAAGACCCGCCACGCCTGCGGCACGACCGGCGCCGCGACCCGTGGCCATTACGGGTATGAAGGAGGGGGAATTGCAGGAGGTTCTGTCGCGCCTGGGCGGGCATATCCTTCGCCGCCCCCGACGCTGAAATCGACAGGGTACCGCGCCATCATGCCCCTGTTTGGGGCCGCACGGCATCGTCATCATCCCCGGCGCGCATGATTTGTCACGAAACGATATCCTGCTGTTACGCTTTCGACTTTTTTCCGCCCCCTCGCATGACGATATCTGAGAAAACGAAGACGTTTCTTCAGCGCTTTCGCCGGAAGGAAAAATCCAGACCATGCGCAAACAGTCTATCTTCAGGGTCGCCCTGCTCATCGCGCCGATGCTTGCAGCCCTCCCCGCTCAGGCCCAGCGGGGTGGTGGCGGTTTTCATGGAGGTGGACCCGGTGGTGGTGGCTTCCATGGTGGGGGCCCTGGCGGAGGGGGCTTTCACGGCGGCGGGCCGGGCGGCGGCTTTGGTGGGCGCCCCGGCGGCTGGGGTGGTGGCGGTTTTCACGGGGGGCCCGGTGGTGGCTATGGCCGTGTCGGCTACGGCCGCCCAGGCTGGGGGGGACCTGGCCGAGGTGGGCCGGGCTGGGGCGGACCCGGTTGGGGTGGTCCCGGCAGAGGCTGGTATGGTCGTGGCGGATGGGGCGGCGGCTGGCGTGGCCCTGGCTGGGGCTGGGGCGGCCCGGGCTGGGCGGGCTATGGTTGGGGCATGCCGGGTTGGGGCGGCGGCTGGGGCTGGGGCGGCTGGGGTTGGGGCGGAGGCTGGGGCGGCCTTGGTCTTGGCCTTGCCACAGGTGCCGTCATCGGCGCAGCTGTCGCGCAACCCTACTATGCTCAACCCTATGCGGCAGCGCCCTACACCTATGCCTGTGGTGGCTACGCCAATTGCGACCCGCAGCAGGGATATGCCTATCCAGGAGATCCCTATCCCGGTGGATACTGAGCTCTCTCGACGCTCTACCTGACGAAAAAAGGGCGGGGATGATCTCCCCGCCCTTTCTCGTAATGGTACCCTCCCTCTTCAGATGGAGACGAGGCTGTCTGGCTGTAATCCTTATATTCAGCGCATGCGGCCTCTGCCAAAGACGAAGCTGAGGACGAACAGCACGAGGAAGATAAAGAACAGGATCTTGCCGATCGACGCGAAGTCGGCCGAAATACCGCCAAAGCCGAGGACACCGGCCAGAAGGGCGAGAATCAGAAAGACGATAGTCCAGCGCAGCAGATCCATGACGGTAACTCCATTTGGGAACATAACATAATCGTCATGATCCATGATGGGTCGTGAACGGACGAAAGCCTTGCAGGTTCATCCGGCTCGAGGCTCGCCCTTGTATTTTAATCCGGAAAGACGTTTCTGGTCTGTCTCCCGTCCCGGCACACCGGGTTCAGGGCACCATGTCGATGCAATGAGATGACAGGCCCTCCGGCCAGCCTGACGAGATGACAGGAGACGACCCCATGAGCACGTTCCGATCGCTTTACCGGCACGGCTTTGCACGTGTTGCGGCCTGCACAGTCCCTGTTCGCCTCGCAGATCCACAACATAATGTGGAACGGATTGTCGCGCTGGCCTCACATTGTGCGAAAGAGGGGGCCGTACTCGCTGTCTTTCCGGAAATGTGCCTCTCCGGTTATGCGATCGACGATCTGAGGCAGCAGGACGCTCTACTTGATGGCGTTGTCAACGCCCTCAAGTTGCTTGCCGATCGCTCAAGGGACTGGAGCAGTGTTGTTATAGTCGGGGCGCCGCTTGTCCAGCGTGGGCGGCTGTTCAACTGTGCGGTCGTTCTGCATCGCGGAAAGGTGCTTGGTGTCGTGCCCAAGACCTATCTGCCCAATTACCGCGAATTCTATGACTCCAGACATTTCATCTCGGGCGCGGGGATTATCCAGGAGACCATCAGACTGGGTGAACAGACTGTGCCTTTCGGCACTGACCTCTTGTTTGAAGCCGATGACCTGCCCGATTTCACCCTCGGCATAGAGATCTGCGAGGATCTCTGGGTCCCCAGCCCGCCAAGCACCGCCATGGCCATGGCCGGTGCTACGGTGATCGGCAACCCGTCAGCCAGCACGATCACGATCGGCAAGTCGGAAGATCGTCACCTGCTGTGCCGCGCCCAGTCGCAGCGTGCCCTCTGTGCTTATGTCTATGCAGCAGCCGGTGCCGGTGAATCCACGACCGATGTCGCATGGGATGGACAGGTCTCGATTTATGAGGCTGGTCGCCTTCTTGGTGAATCGGCTCGTTTTCCAAAAACCGCTCAGGTGACGTTCGCTGATATCGACCTGGATCTGCTGCGCCAGGAACGCATGCGTATGGGCAGTTTTCATGACTGCGCGCGTGCGCAGGAGCAACGGAGCTGGCGGCGTATTGCCGTGACACTCGCCCCGCCACAACGTGATCTCGGTTTTCAGCGCGACGTACCCCGATTTCCCTTCGTGCCTGAAAACGAAGCGCGGCTCGATCAGGATTGCTATGAAGCCTGGACCATTCAGGTTCGCGCGCTCACTCAACGACTGGAGACCAGCGGCGTTGAACGCGCCGTGATTGGCGTTTCAGGCGGTCTGGATTCGACGCTCGCCCTTCTGGTGGCCGCACGAGCGGCCGATGAGATGGGCTGGGACCGCAATCGCATCCATGCCTACACCATGCCGGGATTCGCGACGGGCAGTATGAGCCTCTCCCTGGCACATGAGTTGATGAAAGCTCTCGGAGTCGAGGCCCATGAGCTCGACATACGCCCGACCGCCATGCAGATGCTCGAGACCATTGAGCATCCTTTTGCAGCGGGCGAGGCCGTGCATGACGTCACGTTTGAAAACGTGCAGGCCGGTCTGCGTACGGACTTTCTGTTCAGACTGGCGAATCAGTGCAATGGCATCGTGATCGGCACCGGTGATCTGTCAGAGCTTGCGCTGGGCTGGTGCACCTATGGTGTTGGCGACCAGATGTCGCATTACAACGTCAATGCAGGCATGCCCAAGACGCTGATCCAGCATCTGATACGCTGGCTCGCGCAGCAGCAGAATCTCGGGCCAGGCATCGCCCCGGTACTGGAGCGCATTGTCTCGGCCGAAATAACGCCAGAGCTGGTGCCCGCGGACGATAAAGGCGTACAGAAAACAGAAGAAAAGATCGGACCTTATCCGCTTCAGGACTTCAATCTTTACTATACGCTTCGCTATGGCTTCAGACCTGACAAGATTCTTTTTCTTGCATTACAGGCTTGGGAAGACAAGGACCGCGGTATCTGGCCCGCTCACTATCCCCAGGATCGCCGCGTGGCTTACGACGCTCCTGAGATAAAGCGCTGGCTGACCCTGTTCATCAAACGGTTCTTCGGGTTCAGCCAGTTCAAACGCTCGGCTATGCCCAATGGGCCGAAACTTTCTTCGGGTGGAAGCCTGTCGCCACGTGGCGAGTGGCGCGCCCCTTCTGACGGGACTGCCGCGGCATGGCTTGCGGAGCTGGAGACTCTCGAGTTCTGAAGCCTTGGGCCGCAACCTTGATGCGGCCCGCACCTCATTTAATCGTGAGGTTCTGTTTAGTTATCCGATTATACTATTCGTTGTTCGTTTACCTGATAATCGGCGTTTTTTAACGCTCAGGTCGACCTGGCTAGTAGGCCTAAAACACTGAATTTCTTTATAATTCGCTTAATGCCACTCTATTTTATGTAACTCAACATGTCTTTTTTGCAACAGGGTCATGAGGCATTCACGTCACTTCCATATTCACATGCGTAAGATAGTCGTTCATTACTTGGCTCGCGAAGATGAACTACAATTCATTTTCGGCCCGCATAACTATGTCGAAATATGTATAGGTCGCAAAGATGTGATGTAAATCAAGGTGGGAAAGACATAGTTTCCTAGAGATACCGGAAAATCAACAATCTGCGATTTCAGTTTAGCATTTCAAACCATTTCCAAACCTTATCTACCAATCCCACATTGTGATTTGCTTCATAACCAATGTCGAATGATTTCCATTACCTTCATTTTATTGACTCGAAGCGAAGGTTAAGACATTCATAAAAAAGTTGGCGTTCAATGCGGGTCTTGCCAGACGACACAGCCATGCTGCCTGCCGAGGCTTAAAGGGGCCGGCGGCATGTAACAGTTTGCGTCTTGAAGCCTCCAAAAATAATAAGGAGATGATCGCATGGCGGTCGTAACGGTAGTTGGTTCGTCGGGTATGACCGTTCAGGTCACCGTCGAGGGTGCACGTATGCAGACGCTTGCGTCGAGCTACGCGACACAGATTCTCAATGCTTCAAATCGTGGCGATCTGACATCTGTCGATCTCGTCAACGGGTCCAATGCAAGCCCGTCCTCGAATGGCAGTGTGATCCAGGGTGTCATCACCACAGGCGGCGCCTTTTCGGTGCAGGGCAACTATACGAACCTGATCATCGGTTCGCAGGGTGCGCCCCTGGGTTCAACCGCCCAGAATACCCCGGTATCCCCCCTCTCCGCCCCAGTGACGGTCGATGGCACGGGCATCACGGCCAGCAATCTCTCGGTCATGGCAGGCACGACGGCTGGCACAAGCTTCTATGCCGGCAACTACAACGGCACGTTCGTTGCAACCATGGGCAACAACCTGTTCGATGGTTCGAACCACAAGGGCAACTGGACGATCGCAACGGGCGATGGCAATGACACGATCATTGCAGCGAACGGCGTGAACAACATCCGCGCAGGCGACGGTCAGAACGTCATCACCTTAGGCTCAGGTACCAACTTCGTGGGGTCGGAAGGTCAGGACACCATCACGGGCGTCGAAAACTCGTCCGACACCGTGACCCTGCTCGGCGGCAACTCGATCGTCACGCTCAAGTCCAACTCGCTGGTTGTCGACTCGGCTCTTTCGGGAAGCCAGATCTCGGTCGGCATCAACAGCACGGTCTTTGGCGGTACGGGTTCGACCGTCAACTTCACAGGGTCGACGGGCACCATCGCTGGCGCGATCGGCGATACCATTTCGGCCGCCGGCAATCTGCAGGTCTACCACGGCAGCGATCAGGCGATCAGCGTCTCGGGTGCCTTGCAGTTCATTTCCGGCACGGGCAACACCTCGATCAATGCTGGCCTCGGCACGATCTGGGGTGCAAACGATCTGCACGCCAACGTCAACACCAGTGGCTTGGCGCTCTTCACTGCGAACCAGCCCAGCACCACAGGCAGCCAGTACATCGATGCGTCCTCTTCCAAGGGCACGCTCGAGGCCTGGACGGGCGCAGGCAACAACACGGTTATCGGCACCTCGGGTTCCGATCACTTCGTGTTCGGCACGCAGTTCGATGGCTCCAATGGCGACAGCTTCGCAACCGTGACCGGTGGTGACGGTGCAGCCAACACCTTCGGTGTGCTGGCCGGCCATAACGGTGGTGACATCACCATCACCGACTTCGGCAGCGCTGCTGGCAACATGTTCTTCATGTATAACTACAAGCCTGCCGATGCCGATCAGGCCGTGAAGAACCTGCTCGCTACGGCAACTGTGGCCGGTGGCAACACCACCCTGCAGCTGGACAACAACATGAAGGTTACGTTCCTTGGCGTGACTGATCTGAAGGCTTCGAACATCGTCATCAGCTAAAAGCTGAACCCGATTACGAGAGCTGACTAGTCGAAGGCCCGATCCAATGGATCGGGCCTTTGTTTTTCCAGATAGTAAAATTCGTTTATAGACTCAGTTGGCCTCAAAAATCCGGCCAATCCCGAACTCGTCCCTGAGTGAGCACGTCTTGCACGATTTTACCAATACGAAGACATCTTCCGGTTTTGATAATCCTGAAGCTTCGATCGAGGCGCTGCGGGCCTCTGCCTATCTGGCGACGACCCGCGCGGACTCACTCCAGGCCGAACTGCGTCTGACCAATCAGCAACTCAAGCTTATGCGTCGCTCACTCTCCTGGCGCATGATGGAGCCATTGCGCTGGGTTCGCGCCCTCACCCTGGGCCGCTTGCCACGCGGTGTACCGCTTGATGAAGCGTGGGAGCAGTGGCAGGATTCTTACCGTACCGAGGGTTTTTTCAAAGCGATGAGTCGCTTTATCGACATCGGACGCGTCAAACGCAGACTTTCACGTCATAGTGATCAGGCAGGCGATCCGCTCTTCGTTCCGACAAAGCGCCAGGAACAGATCATGCGTCGGCCAGCACCGCGGGCCGACCGGTTTCTGCGCCCTCATTATTTGCTGATCGCCGATCTCGGACTCCAGCAATGCACCAAATATCGCGTCACGCAAAAAGCCGAGCTGATGCGAAAGCTTGGCTGGACGGTCCAGATCGTGGATTGGCAGGATAGCGGTGAAGCGCTCTCCGCCCTCCAGATCGCAACGCACGTCCTTTTCTATCGCGTCCCCGGCGTTGCCTCGGTCCTGTCACTCATCAGTGAGGCCAAGCGTCTCGGTTTGCAGCCGCGTTGGGAAATCGATGACCTGCTTTTCAGCAAGGCTCTATATCGCCGCAACGGTAATCTAGATACGTTGGATAACACCGAGCGTCAGGACCTTTATCAGCTTGCCGATTCTTATCTGCTTGCTTTACAGGCCTGCGGCCGAGGCATGGCCTCGACCGAGGCTTTGGCCAAGGAGATGCGTAAGATTGGCATCGAGGATGTTCTGATTCTCGAAAATGCGCTTGATAACCAGACGCTCGATGTCGCGCGCCAGATCCTTGCGAACCGGATGCCTCGGGGCGACGACCGCATCATCATATGCTATGGCTCGGGAAGCCGTGCGCATGACATGGATTTCAAGATAGCCGAAACGGGACTGATCGCGGCCATGAAAGCCGAGCCGCGTCTTGAGCTTCTGCTGATCGGACCGCTCAAGATCTCAACCGGTTTTGCCCAGTTTGGCTCTCGTGTGAAACGGGTCAATGAACTGTCCTATGCAGCTTATCTCGAAGCCCTTTCCAGGGCCGACATAGCCATAGCACCGCTTGAGGAGACGCTTTTCAACGACTGCAAGAGCAATATCAAGTTCCTCGAGGCGGCGATTCTGTCCTTGCCCTCCATCTGCTCACCGACCGACACCTATAAGCGCGTTATCAGGACCGGAGAGAACGGTGTGCTTGCGCGTAGTGCGGAGGAATGGCGCGATGCGCTTCTTACCCTAGCCCATGATCCTGCCCTGCGTGAGCGTATGGGAGAGACCGCGAAAGCAACCGCTCTGAATCTCTACGCCCCGGAGCGGATTCTGACCCAGCAGGCAGAACCTGTTTTCGGTCGCCCGCCGTCTTTCGGACACAAGGCGCCTCGCATTCTTCAGGTCAATGTCTTCATGGCACCGCGTTCATTTGGCGGGGCTACAATCGTGGTAGAGGCACTTCTTGGCCCGCTTGCCAAGGCGGGGTTTGAAAACAGTGTCATGACCACGCGCCCTGTCTTCCAGGATCTGCCTGACGGCGCCCTGCGTTACAGAATTCTGGATACGGATGTTTTTTCAGTCGTCGCAGGCCGCAACGGGTCATCAGATAATGTCACTGTGGCACGACAGATCGAGCGATGGATTGACGCCTGGAATGTTGATCTCGTGCATTTCCACGCCATTCAGGAAATGGGGACAGGCATGGCACGGGCCTGTCAGAAACGCGGTATCCCCTATGTGATCAGCCTTCATGATTGCTGGTGGCTATCGGATAATCTGTTCATCACACGTGACGATGGCCAATATCACCTGGAGAGAAACGACGTGCCCTTGGCACCCGGCGAATCCACACGGGCCAATTACCTGAACGAGCGCCGCAAAGTCATGCGTCAGGCTCTCGCCGGCGCTGCCGCCATCTTGAGCCCGTCGGAGGAACACAAGAACCTCTATGTGCGCAATGGCGTCCCCGCCGAGCGCATCATGATCAATCGAAACGGATTCACCTGGCCGTCCCGCCCCAAGGCGCAGCGAGAGCCCGGCACGAAGTTGCGTTTCGGATTTGTAGGTGGCATCGGCTTCGTCAAGGGTTTCGAACTGATACGCAAGGTGTTCGAGAAGCTCGATCGCGACGACTGGGAGCTGGTACTCGTCGATAACACGCTCAATCTCGGCTTTCCCTCAATCGACACCTCGGAATGGCTGGTCAAAGGCACGATCAAGACCGTTCCTGCCTATAATCAGGCTGGTCTTGATGATTTCTACGATCAGGTTGATGTGCTTCTTTTCCCTTCGCAATGGCGCGAAAGCTACGGCCTGACAGTCCGTGAGGCTCTCTCACGTGACGTATGGGTGATCTCCACCGCTCCCGGAGGACAGTCCGAGGAGATCGTGGATGGCGTGAATGGCTCGCTGATCCCGATCATCAACGATCCTGCCCCGCTTCAGGCGGCTGTAGAGGCGATTCTCGACCAGCAGGAGCGCTTCGATCATTATGTAAACCCGAACAAGGCGAGTCTCCCCAACTATGAGGATCAGGCCGCAGAGCTGGCCGCTCTGTATAACTCTCTCCTCAAGCGCTCAGCCTGACCAAGCCCTGCATAGGACCGCGCAGTAGAACGCCCCCCTGCCAGACCCGGCAGGGGTTTTTTATGCCTGCAACCCTACGAAGCGGGCCTGAGGCGCGATGATGCTCTCAGGAGTGATCGGCTGTGCGGCATGCATGGCGGTGAAAAAGCGACGACCCGTGATCATCGGCACCACCTTGCCGGTGGAGAGAAGGCGGCCTGTCCTGCCCTCGTCAGAGCGGAGACAAAGCAATGGGTACGTGCGGAGCGGAATATTCAGTCGCTGCGCGGCGCAACCGTAACGCTCATATCATACGGCTCCTTGCCATATGACCCGTGTTCCGTCCTGCTTGCGAAGGACGGAAACTGCCTTACCCGGCAATCATGATACCGGGTAAGAAGGCCGGTACCTCAGGGCGCTGAGGGTAACGCGTAGGACAGAACATAGTCGCCCTTATTGGCGTTCGTGCCTGTGCGTGTCGCCCCGCCCGCTACAACCAGAACATATTGCTTGCCGTTCTGGACATAGCTCATCGGCGTACCCTGACCACCTACCGGCAGGCGCTGACGCCAGACTTCCTTGCCACTCTTCAGATCAAAGGCGCGCAGGTAATTATCGAGCGAGCCATGGAAGAAGGCGAGATCACCGCCTGTCAGCAGCGGGCCACCCATGGTGGGCATACCGACCGGAATATAGATGTGCGGAATGATTCCCTTTTGCCCGAAAACCCCGTGAATGGCGGCATCCTGAATACTGCCCACTGGCACCTGCCAGAGCGTTTTCTGGGTTTTGAGGTCAATGGCCGTCAGTGAACCGTAGGGCGGTTTGAAGCAGGGTGCTCCCATGGGCGAAACGAACATCGAGCGCTCCACACCCCAGGGTGTGCCCAGCTGCTCCGAATATTCACCTTCGGTGGAGGGAACGAGACCCGCATGGGCGGCTTCCTCGCGCTTGATGAACTGACCCCACATAGCCATGCGAATATCATTCACCACCAACACGCCGGTCTGCGGGTCGAGCGCGCCACCACCCCAGTTGGACCCACCATAATAACCGGGCCAGATCAGGGTTTTCTGCTTGTCGCTCAGAGGAGTCCATTCACCCTCCCAGCGCATTTTCTTGAAGGCGATGCGGCAATAGAGCTGATCGAAGATCGTTGCCCCCCACATGTCGCTTTCCTTGAGCGGCGCAACACCGATCGACAGGTCGGAATAGGGCTGGACCGGGCTGATGCGCTGGCCGGGCATACCATCGGTTGCAACCTTGCGGTCTGTCACCTTGACCACAGGCTTGCCGGTCCGGCGGTCGAGCACGAAAATCTGGCTGCGCTTGGTCAGGCCAACCACAACCGGAACCGTCTCGCCATTCGCCCCGGGCAGATCGTACAGGATCGGCTGCGACGTCACGTCATAATCAAACATGTCGTTATTGGCGGTACGGAAATGCCAGTGTTCCTGACCCGTGCGCAGATCGAGCGCCAGGATGGTATCGTTGTATTCATCCGAATAGGGATGACGGTTACCAGTCCAGAAATCGGGTGTCTGATTGCCCATCGGAATGAAGGCAAGGCCGAGCTTGGGATCGTAAGACGCCGTGCCCCAGAAATTGGGCGTCTCAGGCGCATAAATCTGACCCGCAGGAAGCGGGCGGCTGTCGCGGTTTCCGCGCGAGGCATCCCAGGCCCAGACAAGACGACCCGTACGGACATCGTAGCCACGAATGACGCCGGAAGGCTCACCCACGGTCATGTTGTCGTTGATCTTGCCACCCACCATGATCACGCCATCTGCCACCAGCGGCGCAGATGTCAGGTAATAGGATCCCGGTGCCGTGGGGCCAAGACCCTCGAGCAGGTTGACCATGCCATGGTCGCCAAAATCCTGACACAGGGCACCCGTAGCGGCATCAAGCTCGAAAAGGCGGGCATCATTGGTGGTGCTGACAATGCGTCTTGCGCAAGGCGCTGACGCATCGATTGGCGCAGGCGCAGCCGGCAAGACGGAAGCGGCAGGCGCGATGTCTGCGGAGGCAGCGGCCCCGGCAGCAGACGGCGCTGTAGTGGTATCGGCTACGTCCTGCGGGCCGAAAGCCTTGGCATCCGGTGCAAGCAGCGACATGGTTGTCATATCCGCGTAGCTTACGCCACGGCAGCGCTTCCAGCCCTTGTTGCCGCGCGTCACCTGCATATGCGGGTCAAAGCGCCATTTCTCCTTGCCCGTGACCGGATCAAGCGCAATCACCTTGTTGAGCGGCGTGCAGAGATAAAGCGTGTCGGCAATCTTGAGCGGGGTGACCTGATACTCGGCGCCATCGATGGCAAGATCGCCGGTATGGAAGCTCCAGGCGAGCTTCAGGTCCGAAACGTTCCCGGCATTGATCTGCACATAGGGTGCAAAGCGGTCACCCGTGAGGTTACGCCCCCAGGCTGGCCAGTCATTGCCGTTCTGCTGGCCAAGGGCCGTGTCAGGCTTCGGCGCGTCAGCTGCATTGCCTGTGACTTCGGCATGGGGCTGGAACATGCCCAGCGAGATCCCGCAGAAAATGATCGCATAGAGGGAGGCAATGCCGAAACCCCAGGCGCGCGGCACAGCGCTTGAACGCAATGCCCCCTTTTCGCCCGAACGCGACGAGGCACCGAAACCCGGGGCCAGCAGACCGACGACAATCGGCAGGGCAATGAACACGACGACGCGCGGCACAACCAGCCAGAACACATCACCCACTTCACTGAACGCCCAACCGGCGGCCACAAGACTGAGCAGAATGGAGACTGGCAAGGCGATCGCCTTGCGGGCCATGACGGCAAAGCCGACAAAGGCCATCATCAGCCCCAGAAGAATATACGCCCAGCTACCGCCCAGCCAGGCGAGGTCTATACCTCCCAAGGTCAGGCCGACGCCCAGCAGGCCTATGACAAGGCCTACAAAAAAACTCAAAACACGTATGGAGCTACTCACGGCTCATCCTCGAGCTAGGCTCCGGGGGAAGGTGTAATCTGAAAGACGAACCCGCCACGCCGCAAGCCAATGGTATTTCGAGCCTCATAGGATCAGTAAAACCATGCCATATACCCTAGCGCAGCACTGGTCCCTGAAGCTCAAGGCATACAGAATATTGGCTCAATATATGAATGAATTGTCATAACAAATTCACCACATCGCAATTTTCACTAAAATTTGTTCGTTAACGTCTGATGATACTGCCGCTCGCTACGCTGAACCGAGGCTTAGGCATGCGCTATTTGTCATCTTCGGCAGTCGAAATCGTCATCAGACGGGGATATATGCCTGCCGCCGCTTACCGATATGAACACTCCTATAGCGGTCATTACGCTCCCACTCGACAATCCCCGGCCAAGGCGCGTTGCACTACGCTCGAAGCATATTCCCCTTTCGTCTGAGTTACTTGCATTCTTCTCGGGGAGGAGTGCCACGTATCCCAGCGTCGAGCCGGTCCAACACACCCTCTATTCACTGAGCAAGCATGAATCCTATGAATGCGGCAGAGCAAAATGATCTCGCTCGGCAAGCTCCCCGTATCGCCTCCAAGGACACCACTTCGCTTGATGACACCTTATTTGATCTGTCGATCAAGAGGCCCAACTTCCGTATCAGATGGTCGTTCAACGCCTCTTTTTGAATGAAGACTGGGCACAGGCCACCCCGATCAGCACCAGCCCCCAGATGGCGAGTGTCAGATAATCGCTGAAGCCGAGCAGATTGAACCCGGTTGCGATCAGCTGAAGCATGATCATGGCCAGAACCAGCCCTGTCACCCGCCCGAAACCGCCATTGGGGTCGACCCCACCCAGAACGGCCGCCAGAACCGTGACAAGCAGATAGGATTTGGCATAGGCAGCACTGGCCGAGTTGAACCGCGCCAGCATCAGGCAGGCAGCGCAGAAGCACAGGAAGCCTGAAAGCGCGTAGATCCTGATTGTCACGCGATCGACATCGATTGCCGAATAGCGTGTGGCCAGCGCATTCGACCCGATCATGCGGATCGAAATCCCGAAGGCCGTATGCTGAAGCAGCAGATGAACAACCCCCGCGACCGCCAGAAAGGCGAGGAAGGCCAGCGGTATCTGGACCAGTGAGGCGTTGCCGATCTGGCCATAAAGGGCCGGCAGGCCCGACACCACCTCACCGCGTGTCAGCCAGATGCTCGTGCCCTCGACAATCGACATGATCCCGAGCGTGACCAGAATAGGATGGACTTTCGTTCGCACGATCAGCCATCCGGTGACGCCCCCCAGCGCCGTCCCCAGCACCGCCCCTGCCATGAGAGCGATCACGATGCAGAATCCCACGTAACCCGCACCATGTCCCTCCAGGGGTAGATGGCCAAGTACCGTCACCATGGCGAGTCCGCAGGCATTGGCAATCGCGATGATCGCCAGATTCAATCCACCCGACATCATGGGAATGGCCATGGCCAGGGCCAGAAGGCCAAGCTGCGGCAGCTGAAACATCATGGAGCGCATGGAACCGAGGCTGAAAAACCCGGGTACGATGAGGCTGAATCCGATGGCGAGCGCCAGCGTGGCCAGAGTCTGCCCCGACACAGGCGCAGGAAACAGCCTGCGGAACGGGGTGGCGAGATCAGTCATGGAGGCAGAATGTCCTGTCGTATTCCCGGTGACCGGCAGATTTTCAGACATGGGCTTGCTCCCCCATTGGCGCTTCCTCGACAAGCCGGGAGCGCTTGCGGCTCTGGACCGAGAGGGCCGTAAGCGTCGTGGAGGCGAGAATGATCGCGCCGGTGATGATCTCGAAGCAGTAGGGAGAGATATCGAGCAGATTGAGCCCGTTCTGGATGATGGCGAGCAGCAGGATACCCAGTGTGATCCCGCCAATGGTACCGACACCACCCAATAGCGACGCCCCGCCCAGAACAGCAGCGGAGAGGACTGATAATTCCGTACCATAAAGTGCGTTGGGAACAGCTTCACCCACGCGATTAGCCTGGACCAGCCCCGCTAGAGCCGCCATGAAACCGGCAAAGCCATAAGCAAAGAACTGCAGCTTCGAGATATTGAGGCCGATGCGACGCGCCGCCTCGGCATTGCCGCCCATCGCGTAAAGCTGCCTGCCGGTTCTGGACAGGGTGAGCAGGACCCAGCAGAGCAGGAGCGACACCATCATCACCACGATGGGCAAAGTGATGCGTATGAGATCGCCACCCGATGTCTCGAATTGCAGGAACGTCACGCGCTCGCTCCACCAATCGGGCAGATTATAGATGGAATGCCCACCCGTGGCGTACATCAGCAGGGCGAAATAGACATTCATGGTCGCGATGGTGATGATGATGGAATTAACACGCGCATAATGGATAAGCGCGGCGTTCAGAAAGCCCAGCCCCGTCCCAACGACAAGGCCTGCGGGAATAACGAGAAAGGGCGAGAGCCCATAACGCGTGGCCAGTAGAGCCGCGACATATTGCGCCACCGAAGCCGTCGCCGCGAAGGAGATATCGATGCCTCCTGCGATAAGCACGACGAAAAGCCCGGTGGCCATAATGGCCTGTACGGCATAGCTCTCAGTCAGATCGACGACATTCGACAGGCTGAGAAAACTTGGCGTCAACAAAGACAGGGCGGCGCCGAAAATGACAATCACACCAGCCAGCCAGAATTCAGGCCGGCTGCGCAGCGTAGCAAAATCAGGCATAGATCCGCGCCTCCAGCGCCTGTTCGGTAATGTGTGCGGGGGAGTAGTCACCCGCGATACGGCCACTGCGCATATGCAGGATGCGGTCACAGGTGGCGAAAAGCTCGATCATCTCGTCGGAGATCACGAGAATACCCACACCCTGAGCGCTCAATTCGCGGATCAGAGCGTAGATCCCCTCCTTGTTCTTGATGTCCACCCCCACTGTGGGGCTATCGAGGATGAGAATTCTGGGATGGGATGCAAGCCAGCGTGCCAGAATCACGCGTTGCTGGTTACCACCTGAAAGCGTGTTGATGGCATCATGCACCGAATTCAGTTTGATATTGAGCCGTGCCACCCAATCCTGGGCAAGCTGCGCGCGCGCCTGATCGGAAATATAGCCAAAACGATTGGCCAGACTTGGCAGAACGGCAACATCGAGATTATCGACGATGGATTGCTCCGCATTGATCCCGAGATTGAGCCTGTCTTCAGAGACGTAAGCCAGACCTGCTGCAAGGGCGTCCTGATTGGTCTGAAAACGACATTCCTGGCCATGAACCAGCATTTTGCCGGAATCCGGTCTGGTCATGCCGAAAAGTGAGAGGGCAAATTCGGTCCGTCCAGCTCCCAGCAGACCGGTCAGGCCCAGAACCTCGCCCTCATGCAGCGTGATCGAGACGTTTTCATACTCGCCCTTGCGCGTAAGCTGGCAGGTTTCGAGCAAGGCCGGACGAGCGCTGCAATCGCGGGGAACATGATGGGTCGCAATCTCGATCCCGGTCATGAGATGGATCAGCGTTCTCTGGTCGAGACTGGCGGCAGGATACGTACCCACCATCCGGCCATCGCGCATCACCGTGATACGCTCGGCAATGGCGGAGACCTCATCAAGGCGATGCGACACGAAGACGATCGCAATCCCCTCCGATGAGAGCTTACGCACCAGATCAAGCAGGCGGCGTACCTCGGCGCGCGTGAGCGACGCCGTGGGCTCGTCCATGAAAATCAGGCGCGCTTCACCCGCCAGGCCACGCGCAATGGCCACGATCTGTCGCTCGGCAATCGAGAGCGCATCGACAGGGCAATCCAGCGGCAGTTCATGCCCCAGACGGGACAGTATCTCCCTGGCCTTTTGCCGGATTGAGGCACGCGGACTGAAGCCGCGCCCAAGGTTGGCGTCAAAGGCGATGTTTTCAGCCACACTCAGATTGGGGAAAAGGGCGAGATCCTGAAACACCACCTGAATGCCCAGAGCACGGGCGCGCATCGGATCAAGCGGCAATACATCCCGACCACCAATGCGGATTTCGCTCCCCGGGTCGGGGGCGTGGACGCCTGATACGGCCTTGATCAGCGTGGATTTGCCGCATCCGTTTTCGCCCACAAGACAATGGATTTCGCCTTCGCGCACATCCCAATCGATCCCGCGCAGCGCCTGGAAACTGCCGAATGTCTTGTGCACATTCCGCAGTTCCAGAAAGACCGCGCCGGTCACAGCCCTAGCGCCACCAGCGCATCAATGGTCGATCGATCAATGATCTGCATCTTAGGTGCAAGAATGCTGCGCTGGGCCGGATCAACCTGCAAGGCACCGATATCGGTCAGGTCCATGCCATTGGTGATGGGCTTGTCTGTGGCCATCATCATGGCCAGACGCACGAGGGTCTGCCCAGCCAGAAGCGGGTTCCAGATATAGCCACACCGTATTGCGCCTGAGCGCACATATTTCGCCCCCTGTCCCGGCGAAAACGGTCCCACCACCGAGACAGTCCTGATCTTGCCACGCGCATCCACCGCGCGCGCAGCCCCGATCGGCCCCTGCGACCCGAAAGCAAGCACGCCGGTCAGGTCGGGATGGGCGCGCAACTGATCCATGACGGTGCGATAACTGTCATCCACGCTCTCACCGCAGCCAAAGCGATCACCAATCAGATGCATGTCGGGATATTTGGCCTTTTGTAGTGCAATAGCCGCATCGGCACGCAGCTTGTGCTGGGGAACAGTCAGCGACCCGACGATGATGATATAACCGCCCTTGCCACCAGTGGCCTTGGCCAGCGCCTCCATATGACGCTCGCCATCTGCCGCAGGGGTGGTAAATTCCAGATCCCATTCCGCACCCTGCTGGCCGGGGCTTTCATGGCTGATGACATGAATACCTGCCGCGCGCGCGCGTTGCAGCACGGGCACCAGTGAACTGGCATCATTGGGCACGACACCGATCACATCGACCTTGCGGGCAATCAGATCCTCGATCGCGCTGACCTGCTGAGCCGCATCGGCCTGGGTGGGACCGATCATCCAGGCATTGCACCCGGCCTCCTTGCCGGCGCTCTGAATACCGCGCTCCATGGCATTGAACCACGGAATACCGCCAATCTTGGCGACGATGGCGATTTTCTTCTGGGCCCCTTCGGCATGTGCACCGGAGAAACGCGCAGAGGCAAAAGGCGTGAGAGCGGTCAGACTGGCGGCGACGCCCATGAAACCGCGACGGGAAAGGGTCATGATCTCGACCTTTTCAGAGCATCACAGGGTGTCGTCAGGACACCCTCGTGACGGGATGGGGTTCAGGAAAATAGGCCGTAGGTTCAGCGCTTTTGGCGGCCGAGCGCCTCGCGTGCCGATTTCATCTGCACGTCGGTGAAGGCCTTGGCATGGGCGGCCAGATCGCGGCTGTCCTCCCAGAGATTGCGCCAGATGCCCAGGATTCCTTCGAGCGGCTGACCGACCACAGCAGAGGAGAAGGACTCGAAGGTAATCGGTCCCTTATACTGAATGCTCTCCAGCGCGCGGAAAATGCTGGGGAAATCGACAGACCCTGAGCCTAGATAACCACGATGGGAATCTCCGGTATGGAAGTACCCCAACAGATCGCCTGCTTCACGAATAGCCTCGGCTGAATCAGCTTCCTCGATATTCATGTGATAGCAATCAAGATGCAGCTTCACGTTGGGCATCTCGACACGTTTCACATAGGCAATGGCCTGACGAGCCGTGTTGAGTACGTTGGACTCGTAGCGATTGACCACTTCCATACCCAGCGTGATACCACTGGCCTGCGCCTTCTCGGCGACGCGACGCACCACCTCGATGGAGCCGCGCACGCCATCTGCCGTGACCGGCGTCGCGTATTTCTGGAAGGCGGAATAAAGAATACCGCAGACATGGGTTGCGCCGACATCGCGCGCGAGAGACATGGCATCAAGCAGATGCGCCTCCCCGCGACGGATACGCTCGGGGTCACCCGAGGAGATATCCATATCTGCAGTCAGACCAAAGGACATGGTGATCCCAAGACGATTGGCTTCGAGTTCGCGCAGCGTGGCTGGCACGTCGAATGCCTTGAGATCCATGGTCGATGCCTCGATCAGATCGAAACCGAGTTCGGCCGTCGAGCGGATCGCCATGGCGGCGTCTTCTGGCGTCCAGCCAGCAGTCCAGACGAAAGCGTGGAGTCCAAGCTTGTTCATGAGCGTTTTCCTGTTCTGGGAGGTGCGGTCGACCCGCGCACCGCAAGCGTGCAGGACACCCGGACCTGCAGATAGGCAGTGCTTTCGCCCGCAATACGTTGCATGAGGCGCGTCCAGCCCTGTGCCCCAAGCTCTTCCACCGGTTGGCGTATCGCTGTGATGGGCGGGAGCATGGCACGCATCCATGCGTAGTCATCGTAACCGATAAGCGACACGTCATCGGGCACGACATATCCGCTCTGGTGCAGGCACCGCAGCGCCCCCAGAGTGATGGAATTGGTCAGCGCAATAATCGCCGTGGGCGCGTTTTCCCCCACCAGCAAAGCGCGCAGAGACGGGATATCGTCCTCAACATGATGGCCAACTTCGAGAACCTGCGGCTCGGGCAGGCCTTCACGGGCACAGAATGTCCGGATCCCGGCGCAACGCTCGCGAATATTGGCCAATGAAAGCGTCGTAGCCACAATGGCAATACGACGATGACCCAGCCCGGCAAGACAAGAAGCAGCTTCGGCGGCAGCATATTCGTTTTCTGCGGCAACCGTATCGGCCCGACAGGCAGGCGGCAAACGATCGATCACGACATAAGGCACCCCTGCCGCATCAAGCAGGGAAGAGTCCTCAAAACGATCGTCGTTGGGCAAAACAATCATGCCAGCCGGACGCCACGCCAGCAGGGCCTTGAGCCGCGAGGAGGCCAGTGCGGTATCCTCGCCAGCGCTGGCAACGATGATATCGTAACCATCACGAATTGCGCAGTCCTCGAGGCAGGCGATAATGGCCGTGAAAAACGGATTATCAAGGCTCGGCACAAGAACGCCGATGATGCGGGTGCGCCCTTCACGAAGCTGCATGGCTGCCCTGTCAGGCAGATAATTGAGGCTCTCAATGGCCGCCTCGACACGACGACGCACGGTATCGGAGACGTTTTTACGGTTGCGCACCACATTCGAAACGGTGGCTACAGAAACCTCTGCGGCTTCTGCAACATCCCGGATCGATACCTTGGCGGCCTTGCGAACCATTACGATACTCTTGGTTAAACGTTTAACCTTCTTCTTATGCGTAGATGAATCCTTGCTATCCTGTAAATGACATTTCTGTCATCATTGTATTTCCGTGCCAGGTTGCGCGGTTAAGAACATGCTTTCACACGACCCGTGTGCCCGTGCGGCTGCCCGTGCGGCGCAACCCCGCGCATGTGCCTTCTGCGCCTTAGGCAGCAGGTCAGGCTTAACAACTCTGCGCTGCGCCATGCGTAAAAGGTCAGATTCCGGACCCAGCCCCAAGCGGAGAGTATTCTTGTCAGCCAAGTCATGTGTAAGCGCTATTGTCATTGTCGCTGACGACCACCATTCTTCCTGCCGCACCCTCCTGCGCGACATCGCTGTTCTGGCGCGTCAGGACGCGGGATGCCTGAGATTCGTCGTTTACGAGGATCGTGAAAACAGGGGGCGATTTGCCATCAACGAAGAGTGGGAGGATGAAGTCAGCCTCCAGCACCACCTCGAAACCGACCACGTTCTCAAGGTCTTCGATGAAATTGGGAAACTCGGTGGCAAGATAGAGAATATGTGGTGCGCAGTCGTGGAGTAGTCGGCAAAGGCCGGCACCTATCCCGCCGTCGCACCGCGGGTACGTGAGGACGCTGAGATCATGATGATTCCCTGAACGGGAGCCATGAGGCCGTCTTCACCTCACACAGGAGACAGTGCAGGCATCAGGCGGGCAGTCGTCTCCCGCACGTTGATGCGATGCCATACGCCATCAGACGGTTCCCTCAGATCGCGGGAGCAGCGGGCAGTTCGTTTACGGTCACCACACGCCAGACACCATTGATCCGCTCGATGATGGATACCGAAAGGTTCTGGATGGAAAAGCGCAGCCCCGTATCGGGGTGGACATTGAGCGCGTGGGACAGGGCAGCACGGATCGCTCCGCCATGACTCACCACAACCGTATCCTGACCAGCATGACGATCAGCCATTTCATCGAGCGAATGGCCAACGCGGGCGCAGACATCCAGCATGCTTTCACCGCCTGGCGGCTGCTCGGAGGCTGAGAGCGACCAGAAATTATGGGCGGTCTGACGCAGCTTCAACGGGAGTTCCTGATGGGGCAGATTGTGCCACTCCCCCATGGACTGCTCGGTAAAGCGCGGCTCGATGGTCATGGTTCGGGGGCCATACCCGGCTTCGAAGATAGCGCGTGCCGTGTCCTGCGCCCGCTTGAGGGGCGAGACAACCCAGTTGGCCTCTGCAGGAAGACGACGCCCGAGTGCCGTATAATAGGGCACCTGCAACGCCAGATGCTCGGTGCAGAGCTCGACATCCATCGAGCCGTAGACTCGCATCCGGGCCGAGGCCTCAACGATGGCATGACGGATCAGCCAGAAACGGGTGACGCCCGATGGCAGCTGCATGGAATCGAGAAAATGACCATGGGCCTTGGGGTCGGTAGCAGGGGCCTTGTCAGTCTGGGTCATGAGGCACGGGGCTTTCTCGGCTGGTGGGCATAAGGGGCATAGCGCGGCTGCGGATCGACCGGCGCGAGGCGGGTCCAGTGATCGAGGATGACCGTAATCTTTGCCAGAGCCCGACGCACATCAGCAAATTCACGCTCCAGCCGAACAGCATTGGGCAGACCGGCATGGGACGGCTCGCCGGAAACCAGACGCGCCCCGGCGCAAAGGCGCAGCGCCCCGGCATTCTCGCCACCAAGGGCCGGATGGGGCACGGGCACGGGCTGACCCAGATGACACAGGAGCGGCGCAAGGTCCTCACCTGGCACCCAGGGGGAAAGATCCGCGTTCAGCCAGCGATGCAGCGCGCGCGATCTTTCGAGATCGAGCGGTTTCTCCGGATGGTCAGGGTCGTGCACCAGAAAGGAGAATACGGTCGGGATCGTATCCCACAGGACCTCGCCTTGCACGTCACGCCGGTCGAGAGACGGCATGGTGAGCAGGGTCAGCGCAGGATGGGCCGCGATTACCTCATGGGCATGGCGCTCGAAGCGACGCAGCGTATCGACAATCTCCTCATCCGGTACAGCGGCAAGAGCCTCGCTCTCGGCCAGGGCAGCCTGCCAGCGCAGGGCGAGGCCAAGATTGCCATCGCAGCCAAGTGGCGTGGGCGACGCCGTATGAGGCCAGTCACATTGATGGAAATAGGCGCCAAGGCCCTGCGGCAGGCTGAAATGCGGGAGGGCTGCCGTAAAGGAATCCGGCAGCAGGATCGCGCCGCAGAAAGGTGGCCCTGTGAGGAATTTGGAGCCCGTGGTCATGACAAGCATGCCGGCGCGCACGAGAGAGGTGATCCGATGCGGTGCCAGCCGGGCCTGACAGGCATCGACAACGAGCGTGATCCGCTCGGGGTAGCTGGCCGCGAGGCGACACAGCATGTCGGTACAAGGCCCGACCAGCCCGGTCTTTGACATATCGAGCTGATGCAGGATGACATGGTGCCCGGCTTCAAGCTCCTCCCTTACCCCGGCCTCAACCTCCTTGTTGAGATCGGTGCAGGTTCGTGGTGTGCCATCAGCCAGACGTATGGCAATGCCGCGTATGGTCGTCTCGGCAGGAAAGCCTTCAAGATGACGGGCCTTGTCGGCCGAACTGCCTAAGGCGGTTCCGGCAGCAAAATGCCGTCCCTGCGCCGCCAGCGGAACACCACTACCCGTTTCATCGGGGGCGATCAGGATATTGACGATGGCACGCCCCTGCGCACGCATCAGCCCCATGGCCAGCACGGCCAGTTCGCAATCCGTGCCCGATGCGGCAAGGATGACATTGTCGCGTGATCCCAGCCCGTATAGCGCAGCGATCTTCTGACGCACCTGCAGGCACGCCGCCTCGCGGGATGCCGCACCATCCCCACCGGTCAGCGCATCCAGCACGAAAGCGCGCCTTGCCCGCTCGGCCCCCAGATATCCCCGCTCAGACAGGGATGACGCGGTGGAGGAGGAGAATGTCACCGCCCAGGGTCGGGGCCGATGGGAACATCCGTACCGGTTCAACCCGGTTTCAGGGTTGATGACGAGACGTTCGTCGCCGCCATCGGCCATCAGATATTCAGCGGGGGCCAGACACGACCAGAGGGGAGCAAGGCGGGCAACAAGACCATGACTGTCGCAGCCATCGCGCAGGATTTCAGGCGCGACATCAGGCAGAAACTGCGTGAGGGCAGGCCAGAGTGCTGCAAGGCGCTCGGGCGGCGGCGGCTGGCTGGCAGCAAAGTCGCTCAGCCATGTCAGTTCGAGCGGTAGATGGGGCGTGACACAATCGAGACGGTGAAACAGGGCGGCCACGCGCGCAGCGACCACGATGGCGACAGCCTGATCGTCAACAGGTAGTCCCCGGCACAGGAAATCCAGTTCAAGCGCGTAGCGCAGCAAGACCGGCGCGATATCCGGATGCCCGAAGGCAATGGCACCGAGGGTGATTGACCGATCCGAAACAATGAAGGGCCGTGTAAGGCGGGGCGACAGATTGAAGACGACCTGATCGGACAGGGTTTGCAGGTCAGGCCGGTCCAGTGCCGCCAACAGGCTGTCTGTAATGTCTTCTGCCAACACGCCGTTTTTCCCCCTTTGAGGCGGTGGTTTATAGCTCAACCCCGGATGAACCCCAAATCACCGAATGTCACAGATTGCCCTGCCTGTCGGGCTCACGACATCCATCCGGCAATCATCATTGCGGCGAGAGATACCCCCACATCCGGTCTTTTAGCCCTCCCGGTCGGGCCTGAAACTCATACCCCCTCAGGCATCATGCCCTGAGGAATGATGGGTAGTTGTTCCCGGCATAGAGCGATCAGTCTTTCCCTGAACCAGCGATGCGCCGGATCGGCAGAAAGTCTGGGGTGCCAGAGTGCAGAAATGGTAATGGCAGGCGTCTCAAACGGCAGGTCGAAAACACGAAGGCTCCGATCCGCCCGGATGGATGATCCCGGAACAAGCGCCACCAGATCGGTGGCGGAGGCCAGACGCAGGGCATCGTCAAAGGCTGGCACCACCACTTTCACCGTGCGGGTCAGGCCCTTCTGCGCCAACGCCCCGTCAACGGGGCCCGCTGCGCTTGCGTGGCGCGAGGCCACAACATGATGACATTGTGCATAGCGCCCCGCCGTCACAGGGCCATCGAAAAGAGAGTGGGTGCGCGCCGCCACCCCATAAAACCGGTCATGGAACAGGGTCTTCATGCGCATCTCGGGCCCGAAATCACCGGGACCGATGACGCCAACCTCCAGATCCACCGTCCCTTCCCGCATGGATGTCGCTTCCTTGCTGCGCCTTGGCAGAAAGACGAGATTCACCCCCGGTGCCTCTGAGAGGAACACCTGTACCAGCCGCGTTGCGCAGGCCTCGATGAAGCCTTCATTTGTCCGCAGCGTGAACTGCCGCTTCAGCGTCCGCGGGGTAAAACTCGCCTGCACAGGCGAGAGAAGGGCCTGTGCTTGCATCGCCACCTCCCGCACGGACTCACCCAGTGCAAGCGCGTGCGGCGTTGGCACAAGCCCCCGGCCACCGCGCACCAGAAGAGGGTCGCCTGTACTCTCGCGCAGCCGCATGAGCGTGCGGCTCATTGCTGAAGGGCTGACGCCCAAGCGCCCTGCCGCCTTTACGACGCTGCGCTCTGACAGAAGGGCATCAAGCGCAATCAGAAGATTGAGATCCATTTTCATTACCTGGTGGTCTTTCCGGATGTCGGATTCGCAGCGATCCAACATATCCAACCTTGCTGAAGAGGCGTTTGGTGCACTGTTAAGTTGCATGCGATGCGTCTGGCGCAATTGATGGAGTCACCGCATTTCTGGCCGGTCTCGAAACCGCGCAAGGAATTTCCGGCATGAGCGACCTCAACTCTCCCGCCCGCCCCCCTCATCTGCTTCTGATCGGCGCTTCGCGCGGTCTGGGCCTGGCCCTTGCCGAAGAATTCCTGACGCGAGGCTGGGAAGTTACCGCGACAATACGTGGAAATCCGGGCGCTGACCTTCGTCAGTTGGTCGAACGCTTCGCGCCTTGGCTGCATATCGAAAAGCTCGACATGACCGAGGCGCCCATGATCGAAGCCCTGCGGTCTCGTCTGAGTGACCCGTTGACCTCTGCTGTGTCCGAAAGCCCGGATCATCTGGCAACACCTCTCAGGATGCGCCCCTTCGACATGCTGTTCGTCAATGCAGGGACGACAAATGCCCAACCCGATCAGCCCATCGGTCAGGTAAGCAGCTCGGATTTCATGCAAGTCATGATGACCAATGCCCTCGCCCCCATGCGCGTGATCGAGACACTGGATTCTCTCGTGACCCCGCAGGGACTGATAGGGGTGATGTCTTCAGGACAGGGCAGCGTCAGCAATAATAACGCAGGACGGCGTGAGCTCTATCGGGGCAGCAAGGCGGCACTGAACCAGTTCATGCGCTGCTACGACGCGCGGATCGGCCAGTCACGCCCCCTCGCGCTCATTGCTCCGGGCTGGGTGCGTACGTCGCTAGGTGGGCCTGATGCACGTTTCTCGATTGGGGAGAGCATTCCCGGTGTGGCGGATGTCCTGATTACCCATCAAGCCGGCAGCGGACTCATCTATCGCGATTTCAAGGGCCGTGATGTTCCCTGGTGAGGCTTTCCCGCTTGAGGGATTGCGCGCCCGTGGGGGAAGAACAAGGCGATATCAGGGTAGAAACAGATATGAAACGATAGCGGAACATGTATTGGACGCGGCTTCATAACAGGAATATGTTGCGTATGTAACGTTTCATGTGACGCTACACTCGGTATCCGGAGATCTCCCCAGCCCCGATACAAGCCAACGGGCAGCCGGACCATGCAGTGGCGTCAGCGAGGTTTCACCATGTGCAGTCCAGTGACAAACAAGACGCCGACCGACAAGAGCGATACCTCAAACCGCGATGAGGCGCCCGGAACATCGCGCACCGGGCGAACGACGCGGCCGATCATGGCTCTTGCCTCAGGCAGTCTTGCCGCTGCCCTCTCGCTGGCTTCAGCCCACGCCGCAACCATGAGCGCGTCACCATTTGGTACGACGCAGGCCGGGCAAAAGGTCGAAGCCTATACCTTGAGCGCCCCTAACGGCGTGGAAGTGACCATCATGACTTATGGTGGAGTCATTTTGCGCATCATGGCCCCTGATCGTCAGGGCAAACGCGACAACGTGGTGCTCGGCTATGCGTCGCTCGCCGAATATGAGGCCAAAAGCCGGGCCAATGGGGTGTTCTTCGGCGCGACAATCGGACGGTATGCCAATCGCATTGCGAAAGGTCGCTTTACACTCGATGGTCATGATTACGCAGTGCCGGTCAATAACGGCCCGAACTCACTGCATGGCGGCAAGGACGGCTTCGACCGGCGTATCTGGAAAGCCCATGAGATCGCCCGCTCTGGCAATAAGGTAGGCGTTGCCCTCTCCCTGATCAGCCCGGACGGTGATCAGGGTTATCCCGGTGCGCTGAATGTGACGGTCACCTACACGCTCGACGATCAGGGCGCGCTGGGTATCGAATACAAAGCGACCACATCCAGGCCTACCGTGCTCAACCTGACCAATCACTCCTACTTCAACCTCGCCGGGGCAGGATCGCAGGACGGTATTTTCGGCCAGATGCTGCAGATCGAAGCGCATCATTATACCCCGACAGATTCGACTCTCATTCCGACGGGCGAAATTGCTTCCGTCGTCGGGACACCTTTCGATTTCACCACAGCAAAGCCAATCGGGCGCGACATACGCCTCGCCAATGCACAGCTGCTCATGGCACATGGCTATGACCATAACTGGGTGGTTGATGACTCTTCATCACCAGACGGCCTCAGACACGTCGCCACGCTCTGGGACCCGAAAAGCGGTCGCAGCATGGAGTGCCTGAGCACCGAACCGGGTGTGCAGGTCTATACCTCCAATTTTCTTGACGGCTCGGACTCAGGAAACGGCCATATCTTTCGCCAGAGCGACGCTGTGACCTTTGAAACCCAGCATTTTCCCGACAGTCCCAATCAGCCGAATTTCCCCTCGACACGCCTGAACCCGGGGCAGGTTTTTCAAAGCCGTACGGTCTTCCGCTTCGGCCTGCATGAAAGTGATGGGAAGTGACCACCATTGAAACGCACGAAGGTCGGCTTGATTTCAGGAAATGACCAGGAAGCAAATCCTGTGATGCCGCGTTGAGCCCGGGACGTAGCGCCTGTTTTGGCAGGCGCTATGAACCACCGGCCACGCAGACGGCATGAGCTTTTGCCCGATGGCGTCGCCTTCTCAGTTGAGAGGTTGTCATGAACGCTGTCTGGGCTCTCCCCTTCATCCTCATTGCCGGGGCGCTTCAGGCGCTGGGCGCTACCATGAACGGGGCATTGGCGAAATCCCTCGTCAATCCGTGGCTTGCGACCTCGGTTTCGTTTCTGCTCGTGCTGTTTTTGTCAATCAGTCTGTTTGCCTGCATGCCGCGCCCGCTGCCCAGCGCGGGTGATCTGGCCAGCATGCCCTGGTGGGCGCCGCTTGGCGGCATCACGGGGGCCGTGGCCGTGTTTGCAGGGCTTCTGCTGATCCAGAAATTAGGCGCCGGACCGGTCAATGGACTGACCATCACCGCCAATCTCGTGACCAGCCTGCTGATCGATCATTTCGGGCTTCTGCGCATGGAAGTGCACAGCCTCAACCCCTATCGCATCACCGGCGCGGCGCTGATGATCGCAGGGGTCGCGCTGATCGCACGGTTTTAAGAGCAGTCCAGGCCAGAGGCTCCCTGACAATTGTCCAGACGCAGGGCCTTGGATCAGGCGGAGCACTCAGCGCCGCATTACCCTGCCACGCCTATCGAGTGCGGACAGAGAGATCCTGCCAGTTGAGTGGCGGTTGAATAGTCTGGCACAAAAAAGGGGGCCGAAGCCCCCTTTTTCGGTTCTTTCTCCCGGTAGGAGAAGACCTCAGTTCTTGGCCTTGTCGACCAGCTTGCCCTTGGCGATCCAGGGCATCATGCCGCGCAGCTTCTCGCCGGTCTTTTCGATCTGGTGAGCATCGTTGCGGGCACGAATAGCTTTGAAGCCAACGCCGCCGGACTGGTTTTCCAGAATGAAGTTGCGCACGAAGGTGCCGTCCTGGATGTCGGTCAGAACGCGCTTCATCTCGGCCTTGGTTTCAGCCGTCACGATGCGCGGGCCGGTGACATATTCACCATACTCGGCCGTGTTCGAGATCGAGTAGTTCATGTTGGCAATGCCGCCTTCGTAGATCAGATCCACGATCAGCTTCATTTCATGCAGGCACTCGAAATAGGCCATTTCGGGAGCGTAGCCGCCCTCGACCAGCGTTTCGAAACCGGCGCGGATCAGCTCGACCAGACCGCCGCAAAGCACGGCCTGCTCACCGAAAAGATCGGTTTCGACCTCTTCCTTGAAGCTGGTCTCGATGATGCCAGCGCGGCCGCCACCATTGGCCGAAGCGTAGGACAGGGCGATCTCGAGCGCCTGACCCGTTGCGTTCTGGGCAACAGCCACGAGCGACGGCACGCCGCCACCCTTCTGGTACTCGGAGCGAACCGTGTGGCCGGGGCCCTTCGGTGCCACGAGGAACACGTCCAGATCGGGACGGGCTTCGATGATACGGAAATGGATCGACAGACCATGCGCGAACACGAGCGCTGCGCCATGCTTCAGGTTCTTTTCGAGCGAATCCTTGTAGAGTGCGCCCTGGCCTTCGTCAGGCGTCAGAACCATCACGACATCGGCCCATGCCGCAGCGTCGGCAGGGGTCATGACCTTGAAGCCAGCGCCTTCGGCCTTGGCAACAGCCGACGACTCAGGACGCAGGCCGATGACCATATCGGTCACGCCGCTGTCCTTCAGGTTGTTGGCATGGGCATGGCCCTGGCTGCCGTAACCGATGATGGCAACCTTCTTGCCCTTGATCAGGCCCAGATCACAGTCACGATCATAATAGACGCGCATCAGAAAGACTCCTCGATGGATTGAAAGACTTCGGTACCACGGCCTATAGCGGCGATTCCGGTCCGGGACACTTCCGCAAGACCAAGCGGTTGCATCAATTCGACGAAAGCATCGATCTTCTCGGCGCTTCCCGTCAGTTCAAAAACAAAAGACCCTGCCGTCGTATCGACAGCATGAGCGCGAAATGCCTGGGCAATACGCATGCCTTCGGTACGCATCTCGCCCTTGCTGACAACCTTGATCAACGCCAGCTCACGGGCCACGTGCGGCCCGCTCTCGGTCAGGTCACGTACACCATGCACCGGGATCAGGCGCGCAAGCTGTGCCTTGATCTGGGCAATCACCATTTCGGTGCCCGAGGTCACGATGGTGATACGCGAGAGGTTGCGCGTGGCATCGATGGCAGAAACGGTCAGGCTTTCGATGTTGTAGCCACGTCCTGAAAACAGACCGACGACGCGGGCCAGGGCGCCGCTCTCGTTTTCGATCAGAACCGCAATGACGGCTCTCTGGATATCCTGTGCCATCAGACCAGCATCATGCCTTCTTGAGTAATCCGGGCCGCATTGGCTTCCTGATCGGGGCCAAGCAGCATCTCGTTATGCGGGGCGCCCGACGGAATCATCGGGAAGCAGTTTTCGTCCTGCGCCACACAGATATCCGCCACCACCGGGCCATCATGGCGCAGCATCTCGTCAATCACGCCATCCAGCTCGCCCACGCAGGTGGCGCGCAGCCCCTTGCCGTGGAAGGCTTCGGCCAGACGGATGAAGTCGGGCAGCGCCTCGCTATAGGATTGTGAGTAGCGCGAGCCATGCAGCAATTCCTGCCACTGGCGCACCATGCCCATATAGCGGTTGTTCAGGATGAACAGCTTCACCGGCAGGCGATACTGCGCCATGGTGCCGAGCTCCTGAATATTCATGAGCGTCGAGGCCTCACCGGCAATATCGATCACCAGTGCATCGGGATGCGCTACCTGCGCACCTACAGCGGCAGGCAAGCCATAACCCATCGTGCCAAGACCACCAGAGGTCAGCCAGCGATTGGGCTTGTCGAACTGGAAGTGCTGCGCCGCCCACATCTGGTGCTGGCCAACTTCCGTGCTGACAAACGTATCGCGCCCAAGCGCCTGCGTGGCTTCATAAAGGCGGCGAATGGCATATTGCGGGCGGATGATGGCGCTCGGGGCCTGATCCTGAACGAAACCGAAGGAGTCCAGCGCGCGCCAGCCCTCGATCTGCGCCCACCAGGGGCTCAGATCCTGCCCTTCGCCATCCCAGGCCGCCAGCAGCGCCTCGATGGTGCGACCGACATCGCCAACCAGCGGCACATCCACGCGAATGATCTTGTTGATCTGCGAGGGGTCGATATCGGCATGGACCTTGAACGAATTGGGCGAGAACGCATCGACGCGCCCCGTCACACGGTCATCGAAGCGCGAGCCGAGCGCGATCAGCAGGTCGCAGCCATGTGTGGCCAGATTGGCCTCGTAGCTGCCGTGCATACCCAGCATGCCCAGAAACTGACGGTCGGTCGTCGGGAAGGCGCCAAGCCCCATCAATGTGGACGTGACCGGGAAATTGGTGCGACGGGCAAGCTCGCGCAGACCTTCCGACGCCTTGGGGCCCGCATTGATCACGCCGCCACCCGTATAGAGAAGCGGGCGCTTGGCGCGCTTCATGGCAGCGATGGTCTGGCGGATTGCCTCGCCATCCGCATCGAGATTCGGACGATAGGGGCGATGCAGACGGCCCTCGCCCGGGGCAGGCAGAGGCGCACTGCCGACCGTGATATCCTTGGGCAGGTCAATCAGCACCGGGCCGGGGCGACCGCCTGCGGCCACCTCGAAGGCCTCACGCACGATCGGCGCCAGATCCTGACCGCGACGCACCAGATAATTATGCTTGGTGGCCGGACGCGTGATGCCGGTCGTATCGGCTTCCTGAAACGCGTCATTGCCGATCAGCGCCGTCGGCACCTGGCCGCATAGGCAGATCAGCGGGATGGAATCCATCAGCGCATCGACCAGACCCGTCACGGCATTGGTGGCACCGGGGCCGCTGGTGACCAGCACAACGCCGACCTTGCCGGTCGAGCGCGCATAGGCCTCTGCCGCATGAACGGCCGCCTGCTCATGGCGCACCAGAACGTGGCGGATATGATCCTGCTTGAACAGCGCATCATAGATGGGCAGCACCGCGCCGCCGGGATAGCCGAAAATGACCTCGACGCCCTGCTCCACAAGCACGCGCAGGAGCACCTCGGCACCATTGAGCGGCGCTGTCGAAGTTTTTCCGGTCTGCTGTGTTGACGCGTTCATGCGAGCGCACCCCTTTCATTGAGCGGGCGGGTTTATGACGGGATTGAGGATTCGTCAATGGTTGATTGTATGAAAGTTGCTATTTTTTCGAATTCTCTTTCCGAAAATTGCGTACTCTCGTCATATCTTTGCAAGGAAATCATGCAATCCTGCTCTGCGCCCAGCGCATGGTGATTGAACCACGTGGCCTGACGTCGCGTGTACTGCCCCGTGGCGATCACTGCACGGGATATCGCTTCCTCCAGCCCCAGGGTTCCGGCAAGAGCGGCGCTCAGCTCCGGCACACCATGCGCCCGCATGGCGGGCAAAACGGGCGAAAGCCCCCGTGCCACAAGGCATTGCACTTCCTCCATCGCCCCCCGTTGCATCATGCGTGAGAACCGTTCCGCAATCGCCGCACGCAGCGCCTCACGGGGCGGATGAAGCCTTACGGAGACAAAGCGAAACGGGGCTGGCGGCAGGCCGGGCTGATTGCGCCAGTACGAGAGCCCATGCCCTGTGCCACGCAACACCTCGAGCGCACGGGCCACACGCTGCCCATCGCCTGGCCTCAGCGTCTGGGCTGTATCAGGATCATCCTGCATCAGCAGGGCATGAGCGGCCTCGCTTCCCTCTTGCTCCACAAGGGAGCGCGCCCAGTTGCGTGCGGCATTGCCGGGTTCGGGCACCTCGACCAGACCATCGAGCAAGGCCCGCAGATACATGCCTGTGCCGCCACACAAGATTGGCAGCCGGTCCTGCGCCCGTGCCGCCTGCATTTCCGCCAGTGCGGCCTCGCGCCACCACGCCACACTGCCCGGTCGCGCTGCATCCAGTACGCCGTAGAGACGATGCGGCGCACGCGCTTCATCCTGTGCATCGGGGCGGGCGGTCAGCACATGCAGATCCGTATAGACCTGCATAGAATCGGCATTGATGACGGTGCCTCCAAAGCGCTCTGCCAACCCAAGCGCCAGCGCCGACTTGCCGGAACAGGTCGGTCCCGCCACAATAAGGGCCACCGGGGCCAGGGCAATCGACGCGTCAGCCATTCTGTCTTGCTGTCCCAAGCGTTTCTACCAGATGGGCCAAGATGACCTTACCTTACGTTCTCGTTCTCGTTGCCGACCCTGCACAGGGCACCCTGTCCAAAGATGCCATCGACATTGCGCGGAACATGGTCAAGGGCAAGAACCCCATCGTGCTTTCGCCGGGCGAAGCCGTCGAAATCCCCTGCCCTACCCCGGCACCGGGCGCACCAACCATCGCGACCATCCGCGCAACACTGGCCCGTCATAAGGTGGATGCCCTGCTGGTCAAGACACGCGGCCGTCGCAAGGCTGTGCTCGTAGCTGATATGGACAGCACCATTCTGGACGGTGAAACCCTCGATGAGGTCGCAGCCCTGCTGGGCGTGGGTAACGCCGTCGCCCAGCTCACCCTCGACACCATGAACGGCAAACTGGATTTCGAGGAGTCCCTGCGGACACGTGTCGCACTTCTGGAAGGCAAATCCGCCTCCTGCCTCGAAGAAGTCTGGCAAAATTCAAGGCTCAATACGGGTGCCCGTACGCTTGTGCAGACCATGCACGCCCATAACGCCCGCACAGCGCTCGTCTCGGGTGGCTTCACCTATTTCACCAGCCGCGTGGCAGAGGCCTGTGGCTTTGACGAGCATTACGGCAATGAATTCGACATCGTGGATGACGTGTTTACAGGCAAGCTCGCTGCCCCCGTGCTGGGGCCGAACAGCAAGGAAGAGCATCTGAGCCGCCTCCTTGAAGAGCGCGGCGTGAAGGCTTCGGCAGCCCTGACGACAGGCGATGGCACCAACGACCTGCCCATGCTCGCCGTCGCCGGTCTGGGCATTGCCTATAAGGGCAAGCCAAAAGTGCGCCAGATGATCGACATGCAGGTCAATCACTCGACCCTGCGTGCCCATCTGTTCGCTCAGGGTTATCCGGCAAGCGTTTTCGTGGAGTAAGGGTTCACGGGGCGCTGCCCCATCCCCCGGAAAGGGGCTCGCCCCTTTCATCCCGTTCTGCCTACGGGGTAAAAATGGCTTCGATGCTCAGATCGAAGATTTTCGCAATGGCGAACGCCAGAGGCAGGCTCGGGTCGTAACGCTCGTTCTCAATCGCATTGATGGTCTGCCGCGAGACGCCCAACGCCTCGGCCAGCGCATTCTGGCTGAGGCCCTGAGCCAGACGCAGATCGCGCATGCGGTTTTTCACCGGTATCTCCGGCAAGCAACGACCATGCCTGCGAGCCACAGAAGCGCCATAAGCGGCCAGATGGCGAAGGCGCGAATATGAGGGGCACCAGCGTTTTCAGCGAAGCCCCATCCTATGGTGATGAGGGCCGTGCCAAGAAAAGCCGTCGCTATGGCGTCGAACTGAACGCGACGCTGAAGTTCATCCATGCGCCGCAGTGCTCGCATGATAACCCATGCCACGGCCACGGCTCCAAGCGTGGGCGCCATGCTCAAAGCGAAAAGAAGCGTCCCTGTGGGGCGAAGCAGATGCTCCAGCGCACCTGACGTGAGGAGCAGGAAAAGATACAGCAACAATGCCGCGCCAAGCTCGATCCCGTACTGTCTGGGCCTGAACATACGTTTCTCCATGTAAAGCATACTTTCCATATTCCTCATTTTGGGGTGGAAAGCAAGCTTTACACGAACAACCTGTCATAAAATCCGGACTCCGATGGATACCTGCTCTTTGGGTAAATCAAGACGGCGCCTCGGAAACCCCTGTCTCACTGACAATCGGATGAAATCGCATCGCCTCGCAGGCTGCGATCGGCGAAAGCCTGTGCTTCACTCTCGGCCGCGTTCAGGAGCGGTGAATGTTCCACACGATAGTGGTGCACACTCACAACCGTTCCGGCAGAGCATAGCGCCTGCTTCAGCTTCTCCTGCTGGGCGGGGGGCACCTGCGTGTCACTGGTGGCAATCCCGAGCATGACGGGTGAAGGCAGCTTGAGCGAAGGATAACGCGCCCATTGCAGTGCCGGAGCCAGCGCGTTTTCGGCATCTGGCTGGAAAGTGTTGTCAGGCGTCAGGCCCGCATGTTCGACAGCCCCAAAGAAATCGCCACGGCAGAGTTCGCTGGCCTTGCGGTACAGCGGCAGGGCACGGGGCTTGAAGGCGCTGGATGGGTCGAAAGAGGGATCCGCAGCCCCAAGCGACGCCCCAAGCAGCAGGCCATAAACCACGCCCGGGGCAAAGCGACGGGCCCCATGAGCCTGGGTCAGGATATGGCCTGAATCGCCATCGAAATACGGTGCGCCAAGCGCGATCGTACCCTTGATCTGCAGGCTCGGTGCATAGGATTTTGCCAGCGCCGAGGCTGCAAGCACAGCCTGCGCACCCTGATCATGCCCCAGCAAGACGACATGGCCGCTCAGCGCAGAGAAGCGGCGACGCGCTGCACGAACCGAGTCCAGCACAGCCATGCCTTCTGATTTGGCATTCAGGTAAAGCGCTGCCCCTGGCTCGCCCAGACCCGGATAATCGGTAGCGACAACGGCATAGCCCCGACGCAGCCAGCTTCCGTAAAAGCTTGCCTGCGGGCCGCCAATCCCCATGATGGAAGGCGCACAGGTAAGGCCGATCCCGCTTGTGCCGTGAGCCCAGGCCACGACAGGCCAGCCACCTGCGGGCGGTGTGCCGCGCGGGACCATGACCTCAGCCGAAACCGCCACCAGATGCGTCGGGTTATGCGCATCGGTGCTGCGATAGGCCATGCGATAAGCCGTGCCGGGAATGGGCGCATTTTTCTGTTCGAGCTTGATGGCCTGCCCGGCAGCGACGGGGGCATAGCGCGATTCGGCATCCTCATCGGCATCCATCGCGCAGGCGGTCAGGGTCAGGGCGGAAACAGCCATCATGGCAAGGACAGAACGCATCAGACCTCTTCGATCTAGGGGTAACGAGGGATGGAAAGTCTCAGGAGTGTCGCGCGGGGGCAAGCCCCGACAGCCCAGCGAGCCAAAAACACCCCGCATGCGATGGGGGCCATTCGGGGCCGGGTCAGGGAACCGCATACGGCAAACGCAGCGCTCACAGGCCGGTTCGGCTCCCCGGGACGTTCCCATGATGGGGAATCAGGGCGACTTCATGGTCGCTCCTGCTGGTTCGATGTAACCAGAGGCAGAAGATGCCCGGTGGACGGGCGGAGATTTGACAGGACCGACCCGGGCGCGGTCCGGCCGCAGATGTTCTGAAAGAGAGCCGCCAAGCTGATCCGAGCCCACGTCGCTTTCTGACCATTGCGGCGCAGTGTCATCCCGCAGACCGCCGAGACGGGCGAAACAGCAGCAAGCCCATCTATCGGAGCGGCAGAGGGCTCCTTACCGCCGCAATGCCCCTGCCATGCCTCTGACTGCCACTCACCGGAACGTGACCCTGATCATCAGGAAATAGAATTATTTTTCTTTTCCAACGACAAAAGAGAATATTAATTTCGATACAGGTCAGGAAAGCGGCCTCACGCGGGAGTTGAAATTCGCGTGGCTGGGCCGATGCTATAAGGCGGATGAGGGGAGCGGGTCCATAAGGGCGCGTCACAAGGCCGCAAGGAAGAGGAAGACGTTCATGAGCAGTCTGATTCAGCATTACATCAACGGGTCCCGTACCGAGGGTCACGGCGCCCAGCGCGGAGAGGTCTTCAACCCTGCCACAGGCAAGGTGACGGCGCAGCTCGCTCTGGGTGACACGCGCGACGTCGATGATGCCGTTGCTGCCGCCAGGGCCGCCTTTCCCGCATGGTCACAAACCACCCCTCTGGCCCGTGCCCGTGTGCTGTTCCGCTTTCGTGATCTGATCGAGAAGCACGCGCGCGATCTGGCGGCGGTCATCACCTCGGAGCATGGCAAGGTCCTGTCAGACGCGCTGGGCGAAGTGACGCGCGGCATGGAAGTGGTGGAATTCGCAACCGGCGCCCCTGAACTGCTCAAGGGTGAATTTACCGAACAGGTGGGACGCGGCATCGATGCCTGGTCGATGCGCCAGCCACTCGGGGTTGTGGCAGGAATCACGCCCTTCAACTTTCCGGTCATGGTGCCGCTCTGGATGGCACCGATGGCGCTCGCCTGCGGTAACTGCTTCATTCTCAAACCTTCCGAGCGCGACCCTTCCGCGTCGCTCGTTCTGGCCGATCTGCTGAAAGAGGCCGGTCTGCCTGATGGCGTGTTCCAGGTGGTGCATGGTGACAAGACCGTCGTGGATGCCCTGCTCAAGCACCCGGATGTGCAGGCGATCAGCTTTGTGGGCTCCACCCCCATCGCCCGCTACATCCACGAGACCGGTGTAGCCCACGGAAAGCGCGTTCAGGCTCTGGGCGGTGCCAAGAACCATGCCGTCATCATGCCTGATTGCGACCTCGACAAGACCGTCGATGCCCTGATGGGCGCGGCCTATGGCTCGGCAGGCGAACGCTGCATGGCCATTTCCGTGGCCGTGGCTGTTGGCCCTGTGGCCGATGCGCTGGTCGACAAGCTGATCCCCAAGGTCAAGGCGCTGAAAATCGGCAATGGCACGGATGACGCGACCGAAATGGGCCCGCTGGTCACCAGAGTCCATCGCGACAAGGTAGCTTCCTACGTCACGCTCGGGGCTGAGGAAGGTGCCAAGCTGCTGGTCGATGGCCGCGATTTCAAATCGACGCAGAACCCGGAAGGCTTCTTCCTTGGCGGGTCGCTGTTCGATCATGTGACACCGGAGATGCGCCTCTATCGCGAGGAGATCTTTGGCCCCGTTCTGGCTGTCGTGCGCGTGCCCGATTTCGAGACCGCGCTGAAGCTGGTCAACGACCATGAATTCGGCAATGGCACCGCCATCTTCACCCGTGATGGCGATAGCGCCCGTGCCTTCACCCATCGCGTGCAGGCTGGCATGGTCGGCGTGAACGTACCCATCCCTGTACCCATGGCGTTCCATTCCTTCGGCGGCTGGAAGGCTTCGCTGTTTGGCGATCACCACATGCATGGCGCCGAGGGTGTGCGCTTCTTCACCAAGTACAAGGCTGTCACCTCGCGCTGGCCGACAGGCATTCGTCAGGGTGCAGATTTCGTCATGCCCACGCTTGGCTGAGCCGAACGCCTGAAAACAGCCTGAGGCAACAACCCCTCAGGCCCTAAAACAGCCGCAAACGGGCGCGAGGGTGCACACCCCCGCGCCCGTTTTGCGTTCCGGCGCTTTGCGCGAGCCGGAACTCGGGCTATGTCCCATGACAAGAACTGGAACACGCGCCAAACCGGAGGAATTCCCATGAGCGACACCATGCCAGACCGTCTGAGCGCCACACCGGGCAGCCCGTTTTATGACGAGGCCCTGCTCGAAAAGGGGATCGGTATCCGCTTCAATGGCGAAGAACGTACCAATGTGCAGGAATACTGCATCAGCGAAGGCTGGGTGCGTCTGGCTGTCGGCAAGACGCTCGACCGCAAGGGCAACCCGATGACCATCAAGGTTTCCGGCACGGTGGAAGCCTGGATCAAGGGCCCCGAAGCCGAGGAAGCCGGCAAGGAGTAAACCCATGACGCCCACACGGATCATCATCGATACCGACCCCGGACAGGACGACGCCGTTGCCATACTTCTGGCGCTGGCCTCGCCCGAGGACATTACGGTCGAGGCGATTCTGACAGTGGGCGGCAATAGCGGCATTGCCAACACCACACGCAATGCCGCCGCCATTCTCGAACTGGCTGGCCGCGCCGATATTCCGCTGCATAGCGGATACGACCTGCCCATGAAGCGCCCTCCCGTCCGGGCCGATCATGTGCACGGCGAGAGCGGGCTTGATGGGGCAGACCTGCCTGCACCGACAAAACAAGCTGACTCACCCCATGCGGTGGATTTCCTGATCGAAACGCTGCGCCGCGAGCCGGAAGGCAGCCTGACCATCGTGACACTGGGCCCGATGACCAATCTGGCAACAGCGTTGCAGAAGGCTCCCGATATCGCACCGCGCATCAACCGCGTTGTGTCCATGCTGGGCGCCTGTTTTGAAGGGGGGAACATCACCCCCAATGCCGAATTCAATGCCTATGTCGACCCGGAAGCCGCAGCCATTGTTCTGGGCTCTGGTGTGCCGGTAGTCATGCTGCCGCTCGATATCACTCATCAGGTGCTGACGACCCCTTCACGACTTGGGCGCATCCGCGCCATCGGCAACGAGGCCGGGCGCTGTGTGGGCGGTATGCTCGGCTTTTCAGAGCGCTTCGACCTCGAAAAATACGGCTGGCCCGGCGCGCCGTTGCATGACCCCTGCACGATCATGTGGCTGCTGCGCCCCGATCTGTTTCAGGGCCGCCTCGTCAATGTCGAGGTCGAGACACAAAGTGCGCTCTCATCCGGTCAGACCGTTGTCGATTACTGGAGCGTGACGGGACGCCCCGCCAATGCGCTCTATATGCGCGATGTGGATTCAGACGGATTTTATCAGGTGCTGACGGAACGCCTGTCGCGTCTGCCCTGAACAGACGACACCCTGTCCATCAGAAAACCCCGGACCGCAAAAGCGCTCCGGGGTTTTTCATGTGAACAACCGGGCCGTCTAACGGCCCGGTATTGCGCTTTTCACCAAGCGAAACCGATCGTGCCCTGAGCATTGCGGCGCTCGCCGTAATAGCAGAACTCCTGCCCGTAAGACGCATAGGCCAGGCAGTTGGTCACGTAGTTCTTGTCGAACAGATTGCGTACGCTGGCACCGACTGTCCAACCCTTGAGCGATTTCGAGACGTTCGCCAGATCGTAACGCAAGGAGGCATCGAACAGCGCATATTGCGGTACCTTCACGCTGCCATAGCTGGCTTCACCGCCATAGGCCGAGGCGGAATAGCGCATGCCTGCACCAAGACCGAGTGATTTGAAGCGGCCCTTGGGAATGGTGTAAAATCCGAAGAGCGAGGCATTTCCACGGCCAGACTGGATAAGCGGCTTGCCGGTGGAGTCATCATGTACGCGCTGCACGCTGACAGCAGCTTCGACCATCAGATTGTGCCAGTTGTCGATATGGGCTTCGAATTCGAACCCGTCTGAATGCACCAGCCCCTGCTGTGTATTATAGATCGAGTTCGGCAGGGAAACGAGCACATTGGTCTGCTCGATATGGAAGCCTGCGGCCGTCAGCAGGATGGGCGTGCCCGGCAGCTGATATTTCAGACCGCCCTCAAGCTGCTTGCCAATGGATGGATCGGCCTGATGCGTCGCGCCACTGGTCTCAAGCACCACGCCAGTCTGGGGCTGGAACGAGGTGGCGTAGCTGATATAGGGCGCAAGGCCGAACTTGAAGTGATAAAGGCCACCAGCCCGCCATGTGATCTGGCTCGGGCTCTGCTTGGAGTTCGACGCCGAATAATACTCGATCTGGCGTGAGCGGAACCAGTCATTACGGATGCTGCCTGTCAGCACCAGCCCGCCCCAATGGATCTCATCCTGACCGTAAACGCCGATCTGATGCGAGTTCACCTTGTAGCGCGCATAGGTTTCGAGCGGGTCGATGCCCATATCGTAATTCGGGGCGAAGACATTCAGATCCGGGGCCGCACTCTGCCCCGCCGTTTCGTTGGCCCATTGTTGCTGATAGTCGAAACCCGCCATGATCATGTGCGTGAGCGGCCCCGTGCGCAGCTTGCCATGCACATTGCTGTCAAATGCCAGATTGCGCGTGTGCTCGGTGGTGCCGAACCCATAGCGCGGCAGCATCCCGTCGGCGCCCCAGTATCCCGCATTATAGACGCTGCGATATTGCGTCTTGATGTCGTCATAGCGACCGCGTGTCGAGAAATTCCAGTCGCTGTTGAATCGGTGATTATAGATGTACGTAATGCCGCCATGCTTGCGGTTGAATTTCTCGAAGCGTGCATCGCCATCATAGAAATTACGGGGCAGATAGCCGCCAAAAGGCGCAGGCTTGAGCGAGCCTTGAAGCGGTACACCGCCATAGGTGCCGGCCTCGGGATCGTACTGGTAGTTGCCAAGCAGGGTGAAGGTGTCCGGTCCGTTACCGCCAAACGTGACCGAAGGGCTGATCGAGAAGCGGCGACTGCCGGTGCGTGACAGCTGGGTGTGCTGACCATTGACCGTGCCGTACAGGCGGTAACGGATGGATCCATCCTTGGTAGCAAAGCCACCCATATCGGCGTCGACACGATACAGATCGAACATGCCGCCCGTGGCGTTGACCGAACCGTAAGAGGCACGATCGGTCGGCAGTTTGCTGGACAGGGCGACGAGACCACCGGGGCTGGACTGGCCGTAAAGCGCCGAAGCCGGGCCTTTCAGGATCTCCAGGCGCTCAAGACGCGACGTGTCGATCTGCGCGATCGCATAGCCGGTCGGGCTGTCCTGCAAGCGCAGCCCGTCGAGAAATTCGGGAATGGTGAAACCACGCAGCTGGAACAGGTCATAACGCGTACCGACACCACCACGCAGATCGGGCGTGATGCCTGCTGCATAGCGGACGGCCTGATTGAGCGTCAGCACGCCACGAATGTCCATTTCATTGCGGGTGACCACCGTTACGGATTGCGCCGTCTCGATGAGCGGCGTGCTCGATTTGGTCGCTGATGAAGCAATGGTTGCGCCTTTCTGACCACGCACCACAAGCTCCTCAGCCTTCGGGTGAGAGGCAGCCGGGGCCGCATGGGCAGATGACGTCGCATGTGACCCCGCGGGGCCTGAAACTGCCGCGTTCTGAACCACCCCGGACGAGGCACTACGCGCCCTGACTGTTCCAGCCCCGCTTTTGCTGGAGGATTGCTGTGTCTGTGCATGGGCGCTGCCAGTCATCAGCGCCATGAGGGAAACACACATTGCCAGACCCGAGCGGGTAAATTCAGCGCGCATAAAATATCCTGCCGTGAGAAAACGGCAGAGAGATAGCGATATTGCGAGTCATTCGCAAAGAAAGTTTGGGGAAAGTTAATTTTCCCTACCTACTATGTGGCTTAAATATCACCCTCGCGTGATCGAGCCTATGTCTGCCGGTGGCAGCCTATTCGACTTGCAGCATGTCTTTCACCTTGCCAGCCAGGACTTCGCCGAGCGTGCGGTTATTGTCAGGCGTAAAGTGAACGCCATCGCTGCCATCGGTGGTGATATGCTGGGCGGCGTCGAGGAACGCGGCGCCCCTTGCCCCCGCAAGCGCCTCATACTGGGTAGCGAGCGCCGCGATCTTGGGTACAGCCCCGTCGAACTGCGCCCTGAGCCAGGGGCCCGGTATATCGCCCGGCAAGGGCGGTGCGACTACAAGCAGTGCGGGCGCCTTGTAGCCGGTGCCAACGCCACCCGTGCTGGCAGCCACCTGCCCGACCAATCTAGCCATACCCTGCGCGATGTCATGGGCAGTTCGCCTGTAGGCGTTCTTGGCGTCGTTCGTACCAAGCATGATGATGACAAGATCGAGCGGCATATGGCTGGCCAACGCTGCCGGCAGATAGGCCGATCCGTCCAGACGCGGGTCGTTGGCGTCGAGTGCCGTCGTGGTCCGGGCGCTCAGCCCCTCCTCGATCACATAAAATCCGTCGCCTAGAGCCTTCGCCATGACACCGGTCCAGCGCTCATCACGCTCATATCGCGTGGTTGGCGTTCCCTCCGGCACAGGCTTCCAGCCCCAGGTCAGTGAATCGCCAAAGCAGAGTATATGTCTGATGGTCATGTCATGCCTCCAATCCGCTCGTTCAGGCATCGTCCACCATGCGCGTCGCTCCCAGGTTTTGCAAAAAGGGCCTCAACTCATCACCTGGAAAGGGGATCAGCGTTCGGAACCGAACCGGCGCACGGGCATAAAAGCCACATGAACTCCCTGGCGTCGTTTCGATAACAATTTGATAAAAATCAGCCCTCGGGTAACGGCTAGCGTCGGAGCGCATGACACGATCTGGCGATCGATCGATCAACAATCCTGCCGTGAAACGCTGTTACTGACCATGGGGGGGGCCGCAACCTCAAATCCGGTCTCCATGAAATAAAAGACCGTTTTGAGGAGCCATTATCGAACTGTCATCTGAAAAGCACAGTGTCGAACTAATTATGTTGCCTTCTTGATACAATTATCAAAGCAAAATAAATTCTTTTAGCTGATTGAATTGCCCCCAGGGGCTTCTGATAGGGATGGGTTATGGACCTGATTCGCGATATAACGAGCCGTTTCTGTAAAACCATTTCTGCAGGCGCCCTGATTTCAGGCGCACTAACCGCCCTTCCCGGCACAGCCCTTGCCGATATTCCTCTGTTCAAGACGGCCACCAACCCGTGGCTGCAGGGGGTCAATCTGTCCGGTCTGATCGAGGGTGGCATCATGGCAAACCCTGCCCGACCGGATAACGGCATCAATTTCGGTAACTTCCTTGGTGACCATGCCAATCAGGCCCAGCTGAACCAGATCAGCCTCACCCTGTCCAAGGCAATCGATCCGACGAAATCCGAATATCAGATCGGCTTCATGCTTGAAGCGCTCTATGGATCGGATGCGCGCTACTATCACCTGCTTGGCCTGTCGAACAAAATGACAAGCGATCGCTACCAGCTGCTTCCGGCGCAGGCCCATGTGGATGTGCACGCCCCGCTCTTGTCGAAGGGTGGCATCGACATGCAGGCCGGCATCCTGCCAGCCCCCATGGGCGTCGAAGTGCTGGATCCGACACTGCGTCCTTTTTATTCTCTGGCCTATACGTCTCAGTATTCCGTACCCTTCGAGCATCTCGGCGCCATGTTCCACTGGCATGTCACCCCGATGTTTGATTTCAATTTCGGGGTCGATACCGGTAATCAGACGACGTGGGGCCGCAACGACAACAACAATGCAGCCGCCGGCTATTTCGGCTTCAACCTCATTGGCCTGGCTCATGGAAAACTGAACATCAACGAATTGTCGCGTGTCGGCCCGGAAAATGCCGTTGCGGCACTTGGCCCCCGTGCCAATACGGCGCAGCGCTGGTGGAACGACATTGCCGCATTCTACACGGTCAATGACAAGCTCAGCCTCACAGGAGAGTTCAACTTCCTGCACGATGACGGTCTGCGTGCCGAAACCTGGAGCGTCGTCACCTTCGCTGCCTACAAGATCACACCGAGCCTGACCTTCAACTACCGCGGTGAACTCTATCGCGATAACAGCGGTCTGTTCGTCGTCAACTTCCTGACCAATCAGGCCTATATGAACGCCTTTCTAGGCGGCTACGCGCCCGCCGAGACGGCCCCTGCCACCACTTACGGTGCCCTGACACTCGGCGTGACCTACCGTCCTGACCTCGGGCACGGCATACGCGTCTTTGCCCTGCGCCCCGAGATCCGCTTTGATCGCTCGCTTAACGGCACGTCACCGTTCAACGATGGTCGCAATACCGGCATGTTCACCTTTGGTGGCGATGCGATGATCGGTTTCTGACACCGCATAACGAAACGCACAGAGAAAGGGGCGTCCGGCATGGCCGAGCGCCCCTTTTTCATGCTCGGTTATAAACCCGGATCAGAGCGCCTCGAGAAAGTGATCCACATCCCGCGCTTCGGTCGCCCAGCAGGTCACGAGGCGTATCAATACCCCGTCGATACCCGGCGGCGTTGTCCAGCGATAGAACACGAAACCCTGAGCCTCCAGCGCGGCCACGCTGCGTTCAGGCAGCACGACAAACACCTCATTGCTCTGCACCTCGAAGGGCAGAGACGCCGCAGGATGGCGGCGCAAGCCATGAGCGAGGCGCTGAGCCATGGTGTTGGCATGCAGGGCATGACGCAGCCACAGATCATTTTCCACCAGCGCCGCGAGCTGTGCGCTCAGATAACGCTGCTTCGACCAGAGATGCCCACCACGCTTGATACGCCGGGAAAAGTTTCTTGCCAGTTCTTCCTTGAAGATCAGCACGGCCTCTGACGCCATGCCGCCATTCTTCGTGCCGCCGAAGCTCACCATGTCGAACCCGGCCTTCCAGGTTATCTCGGCAGGTGTGCAATTGAGTGCAGCAATGGAATTGCCCAGACGGGCACCATCCAGATGCGTGGCAAGGCCGGACTCTCTGGCGCGTGACGTCAGGGCTGCAAGATGGTCAAGAGAATAGACCGTGCCCCATTCCGTACTTTGTGTCAGTGAAAGTGTCTGGATCGGGCTTGTATGGACTCCGCCTTCGCCATTGGTGACGAGTGCGCGGTCAAGGGCGGCGGGATCCATGCGCCCGTCAGGCGAAGGCAGGGGCATCAGCCTCGCCCCATGCATGAAGAACTCTGGTGCCCCACCCTCATCATTGGCGATATGAGCGCTCTGGTCGCAGATAACAGCACCGAAAGGCGCGGTGGATGCGGACAGCGCAAGACTGTTGGCGGCCGTACCGGTGGCCACAGGAAACACCCAGACCGGGTGATCGAAGGCGTCGCGCATGAGCGCTGTCAGTCTTTCTGTTTCGGAATCCTCGCCATAAGACGGCGCTGCCCCTTTGTTGATGCGTATGAGAGCATTCATCACCTCGGGGCAGACTGGCGCGATGTTGTCACTTGCGAAGTTCTTGCGTATTGCCTCGGTCACGTCCGTTCCTCACTCGTCTCTGAGGCCATCGTCCGGGTGCTTGCCCGTACCGATCGCCCTGCTACAGGAATTGCAGCCATGAAACACGATCCGGCGCTTTCAGAAAAGCTCATCGACGGCAAGGCCATCGCACGCCGCCTGACGGATCGCGTCAAGGCCGAGGCCGAAACCCTGCGCGAGCGCACCGGCAAGATTCCGGGTCTGGCTGTCGTGCTGGTCGGTGATGACCCTGCAAGTGAGGTCTATGTCCGGAACAAGGCCATCCAGACCCATCGTGCCGGTATGCGCTCATTCATGCACATGCTGCCCGAGACCACGTCGCAGGACGAGTTGCTGGAACTGATTGCCCGCCTCAACGCCGATCCCCAGATCCATGGTATTCTGGTCCAGCTTCCCCTGCCGAAGCAGATCGACCCGATTCTGGTGACTAATGCCATTGCCCCGCACAAGGATGTGGATGGTCTGGGCGAGGTCAATGCCGGCAGGCTGAGCCTGGGCATTGACGGGCTGGTGCCCTGCACGCCTCTGGGTTGCCTCATCCTGCTCAAGGAGACGCTGCCCGCGCTGCGCGGGCTTCATGCCGTCATCATCGGGGCGTCCAATCTGGTGGGTAAACCCATGGCGCAGCTGCTGCTCAAGGAAGGCTGCACGGTATCGGTCGGTCATATCGACACAAAGGATGCGAGGGCGCTGGCCCGCGAGGGGGATATCCTTGTGGTCGCAACAGGCAAGAACGGGCTGGTGCGTGGCGACTGGATCAAGCCCGGCGCGACAGTCATCGACGTTGGCATTACGCGCATCGCCCTGCCGGACGGCAAGACGCGCCTGGTGGGTGATGTCGCCTTTGACGAGGCCGCGCCTGTAGCTGGCCATATCACACCGGTGCCCGGTGGCGTTGGCCCCATGACCATTGCCTGCCTGCTGCACAACACCCTGCAGGCAGCGCGCCAGATTCTGGAAAATGGACAGGACGGCACGGGTCGGAGCGAACAGACTCCATGAGCCGTATCGCCATCGAGCTGATCCCGCGCGACACACAAAGCCTGACAGAGGATCTGGCCACGGTAAGGCAGATCGCGCCGGACGTAACGACCATCAACCTGCCCGACCTTCTGCGCCTGCCCCTGCGCTCATGGGAGGGTGCTGCGCTGGCGCAGGGTCAGGGCTATGCAGCGATCCCGCACATCCGTGCCATTGATATCGACCCCGATGCGCCCCTGCCCTGTGCGGAGCAGGAAGGACTGCGCGAAATTCTTGTCATTGCGGGCGATCCGCCCCCGGATTCGACGCATCGCATCTGGCCCAACAGCAGCGCTGACATCATCACACGGTATCGGCGTGAAGCCCCGCACCTGACGGTCTATGCGGCCTTCGATCCGTATCGTCGTGCGCCCTGGCAGGAACTGGAGACCATCCAGCAAAAACGCGATGCCGGTGCTGCTGGATTCTTTACACAGCCTCTGTTTGACCGCAGGCTGTTCGATCTGTGTGCCTCTTGGCTGGAGAATGATCAGGTATTCTGGGGGCTCTCACCCGTAATCGGCCCCAAGTCACGCGCGTATTGGGAGCGCGTCAATCACGTGGTCTTCCCATCGGATTTCGAACCCAGGCTCGATGCCAATATCGCTTTCGCACGGACGATCCTCGAAGCGGTGCATGCACGCGGCGAGAGCGCTTACCTCATGCCGCTGCGCGTGCCGCTGGCGGATTACCTCACTCCGCTGCGTGACCTTCTGACATTTTGACAGCGGCGCTCTCGGACTGATCCTGTCGCTGCGCGTCGCGGCTCTGCTGCGTTTCGCGAATGACATCATGGATGAAAGCCAGTTTCTGCCTTATCGCCCCCGTCAGGACGAAAGGATAGAAATCCTGAAGGCCCATGGAGCGGTTGAGGCTGTTCACGGCCATGCTCAGGGGGAGCCATGCATTCATGATCTCGTCAAAGCCAAGGGTGCGGTAGGGATTGCCGCTCACTGCCGGGGTTGAATATTGCGCTCCCTCGGGTGTCTGCGGGGCAATGGCAATGCCATAAAGCCATGCCGTTTCCAGCGTCGAGACAATGTGCAGATAATGCGCCCAGGTCTCGGCGAAATCCTCCCAGGGGTGAGAGGCGGCATAGACACTGACATGCGTCTCGCGCCAGTCTTCTGAAGGCGGCTTGGCGTAATGCGCCTTGAGGGCTTCCTGATAATCCTGCCGGTCATCGCCGAATACGGCGCGGCAGCGTTCCAGCCCTCCCCCATCGCGTATCAGCACGTTCCAGAAATAATGCCCGATCTCGTGCCTGAAATGCCCGAGCAGGGTCCGGTAATACTCGCCCATCTCCACGCGCATACGCTCGCGCTGGTCGTCATCGGCTTCTCGCACGGCAAGGGTGATCAAGCCGTTGTCATGACCGGTCATGACAGGAGCCGAACCGTCGGGCGCATCATCCAGAAAGTCAAAAGCCAGCCCGTTTTCAGGGTCCTGTCGCCGGTTGACCATTGGCAGGTCGAGCCGGATCAGTGCGTGGAAAAGGCGATGCTTGGCGACCTCGATCTTGCGCCAGCGCTCCAGATTATGCGGGTCCGACAGATCGGGGATCGTGCGATTGAACTGGCAGGCATAGCAATACGGGCCTTCAGCCGCTTCCTGCGGGCCGAGCAGCCAGTTGCAGGCGTCATACTGACGGTTGGCGCAATAGACATGCACCTGATCCTCAAGACCCGGCTCCATCGGATACCATTTTCCGGGTTCCTCGGCGGGATTGAGCGCTGTCAGATCGGCCAGCTTATGCAGATACCCCACTTCGTGATGGCATGACTCGCACCTCGTATTTTCAAAAAAGAGCGGCTGAGCGCAGCATTCGCACGAAAAAAGCTTCACGATCTGATCATCCCGATGAGGTTATGACCCGGAACTGCGCGTGACGGCTTTGGTTCCCGCCTCGTCCGCCATGATACTACGCCCGATGCAGAAAATGCGCCTGCATCATCACATCGAATTCCGCCTGACACTGATCCAGCAACCCTGAGATCGGTGCGGCGGCATCAGGCGTGTCCGAAGCGGCGAGCGGAATATGGTTCTGCGCTGCGATCAGACCCGATGTCGTGTCAAACCCCACCCAGCCATGCTCCGGCACCAGAATTTCGGCCCAGGCATGCAGGTCACAGGTCAGGCGGTCCGGATCAGCCTGAAGGGCAGAAGGCTCGATGAGATAGCCCGAGACGAAACGCGCTGCGTAACCCATATGACGCGCCAGGGCGATCAGCAGCCACGCGCTGTCACGACAAGACCCGGCCTCGCGTTTCAGGGTTTCATGAGGGCTCCAGACACCTGGCTCCATGCGGCGCATGTAGTGCAGCCTGGTCGCGATGCGACGCGCCAGCCTGGACAGGCGTTCGAGAGGGCTCCCGATCGGCGATGCGTCTTCGGCAGACAGAAACGGGACCAGCACCGCATCGTCCGTCACGGGGCGGCGATAGGCCTGATCGAGCGCCATTTCACCGTCAGACGATCTCACGCCCATGCCCAGCGGATCATAGGGGGCGAGATCAACAATCATGCTCACATCAACCACGAATTGCGACATGCGATCGGAGAAACGCACCTCGGAGACCATGTTGCCATGTCTGTCGTGATGCCAGTCCAGTCCGGCATGATCCGGCCCTATTGAAAGCGCATAGGTCATGATCGCATTGCGCGTGCGCGATGGCGGCCGCAAACGGATCGTTTGCGGGCCAAGCGACACCATCCGGTCGTAACGATAGGACGTGCGATGATTGAGCAGCACTGGCCGGCTCATCCTGCGCGCCCCGCTGGGCCTGGTTTCATGACACTCCCTTGCCTGCGCTTTCCCTGCATGTCTCCTGCCTGCCCCGATGAGGTGCCGTCAGGGACCATCGTGCGCCCTCCATGAGGCCTGCCCCCTGCCGCCCGCCGCCGGTTCAGGCAGCGCCTTGCAACCATTGGGCCGATATTCTGTTTGACAGCAATAAACCGGCGAACCCGCCCGGAACAGCCTTTCTTTTAGTGCTTGGCAAGTCACGAATTTTGGTAGTTTAATAAACAACCGTAACGTTTCGGTTCAGGATACACCAGACCCTCCCCAACAAGAAGGTGAGAAAATATGGCGCTCGACGCCTCGCCCATCCACGAAGCCGGTATTTTTTCGACCTATGACACGCCCGCCTTTTACTGCGAGCTGATGAACCGGGGCAGTGAACTGCCCGAAGCCCTGCAGAAGGTGCAGGAACGTCTGGCCCATCTCACCCTTTCCGACCTGCGCGAGCGAACGACTGACGCAGAAAACCTGCTCTGGCGTCTGGGTATCACCTTTACGGTCTATACTGAACGTGAGGCCATCGATCGTATCCTGCCTTTCGACATGATCCCCCGCCTGCTCACGGCTGAGGAATGGGCATTTGTCGAGAAGGGCGTGCAGCAGCGCGTCAAGGCCATCAATCTCTTTCTGTGGGACATCTATCACGAGCGCCGTATTCTGGATGATGGCATCGTCCCTGCCGATCTCGTGCTTAAGAATGCCAATTACTGCGAGGCGATGATCGGGGTGGACGTGCCGGGCGGTGTGTATGTCCACATCAACGGCACTGACCTCATACGCGACCGCTCGGGGCGCTTCCTCGTGCTTGAGGACAATGCACGCACTCCTTCCGGGGTCTCCTACGTCATCGAAAACCGCCACATGATGCTGCGCCTGCTGCCTGATCTGGCCTCGGGCATCAAGCTCCGCTCTGTCGAGGATTATGGCGTCAGGCTGCATCGCGCCCTATGCGACGTGGCCCCCAAGGGCGTGACGGACCCGCAAGTGGTTCTGCTTTCGCCGGGCATGTATAATTCCGCCTATTTCGAGCACGTGTTTCTGGCCCGTGAAATGGGTGTGCCGCTCGTCGAGGGGCGTGATCTGGTGGTTGAAGATCATCATGTCTTCATGCGCACCGTTGCCGGGCTGCGCCCTGTCCACTCGATCTACCGCCGTATCGACGACGCGTTCCTTGATCCACTAGCTTTCAATCCCGAGAGCCTGCTGGGTGTGCCGGGCCTCGTCGAAGCCTATTGTCGTGGCAATGTGACCCTCGCCAATGCGCTGGGCACCGGGGTGGCCGATGACAAGGCCATCTATGCCTATATGCCCCGCATCATTCGCTACTATCTCGACGAGGATCCTATTCTCGACAGTGTGGAAACCCACATCTGTGCTGAGCCCGAAGGCCTTGCCCACACGCTCGATAATCTCGCCAATCTCGTGGTGAAGCCCGTCGGCGATTCCGGAGGCTATGGTCTCATCATCGGACCCCATGCGACTGAAAGCGAGCTTGAGGCCTTTCGCGAGAAGCTGATCGAAAATCCGGCCAATTACATCAGCCAGCCCGTCATCGATCTTTCTGTCGTGCCGACACTCTGCCCCGCCGGTGTGGAAGGGCGTCACGTCGATCTGCGCCCCTTCGCGGTGACAGGGCAATCTACCTGGGTTCTGCCTGGCGGGCTGTCCCGCGTCGCGTTGCGAAAGGGGTCTCTGGTGGTAAATTCATCGCAGGGAGGTGGCTCGAAGGATACCTGGGTGATGTCAGCATGAGCCGCTTCAACCCCTATGTCTCAGGCATACAGCCCGACCTGAACACCCTGCTCTCGCGCTATGCCGAGAACATGATGTGGCTTGCACGCTATATGGAGCGCATCGAAAACCTCGCCCGCGTGCTCGAAGTAACCGAGGCTTTCGTGCGGGGTGCCGATGGCCGCCCGGTATGGGATTCAATCGTTCACATCAACAGCGATGAAGAGCGGTTTCGCGCCCTCTATCCTGCCGCGAGGGAGGAGGATTATCTGTGCTTTTACATCACGGATTGCTCCAACCCGAGTTCGATCCGGGCCATGGCCCACGCCGTGCGCGAAAATGCCCGCTCTGCACGCCCCCTTATCTCGACCGAAATGTGGATGCAGCTCAATGTATTCACGCGCTGGATGCTGGACCTCACGCCCGGCGACATACGACGCACAGGGCTTTCGGCCCTGTGCAACCGCATCAAGCAGGAGTGCCAGTCTCATGCCGGTGTGACGGAAGGGACGCTCTATCGCGATCAGGCCTGGCTGTTCTATCTGCTGGGTCGGCATCTGGAGCGCAGTGACCAGATCACACGACTGATCGACACGCGCTATCATACGCTCCTACCCGATGCTGCCGAGGTGGGGTCGGAAATCGATATGACACAATGGGCGTCCGTGCTGCGCTCGGCTGCGGCCTATCACGCCTTTCGCCGTCTCAAACCGGTGACGACTACGCCTGCCAATGTGGTCGGTTTCCTGCTCAAGAATGAGGGGTTTCCGCGCTCGCTCGCGCTCAACCTGCGTCATGCCGATTCTGTCCTGGGTGCCCTCGCAACACATTACAACCTGCGCAAGCAAAGCTCGGCGGTGCAGGAGCGCCTTGGCGAATTACGGGCCATGCTGGATGACCAGACAGCCGAGGAAATCATCATTCGTGGGCTGCATGAATGTATGCACTGGATTCAGGAACAGATCGAAATCTGCCAGAACGAACTGGCCGCCGCCTATTGGGCGCCCCCCAAGTCATTTGATGCCGGAGGCTTCAGCCAGTCTCAGGGTCAGGCGTAAAAACCGGCAGCGAGAGCTTGCCGTGCGGGCGTTGAGTCCCCCCGGTACGATATCTGGCAGTCTGCGCTGAATGACCCACAGAAAGACCCGCTGCATCGCCGGGGATGCAGCGGGTCTTTTCAATTCAGTCTCGCGCTACCCTGCCTGCGACAGGGATGACGGGACTCAGGCTTCGGCTTCGTCTTCCTGATCTTCCGGCGAGGTCATCATGGCCTCAGCCACCACGCCTGCCTGCTCGCGGATACGACGTTCGATATCGGCTGCCATCTCGGGGTGATCGCGCAGGAACTGCTTGGCATTCTCACGCCCCTGACCCACGCGGGTGCTATCATACGAGAACCAGGCACCCGATTTCTCGACGATATTGGCCTTGACGCCCAGATCGATCAGTTCGCCGACCTTGCTGATGCCCTCGCCGTACATGATGTCGAATTCGACCTGACGGAAAGGCGGGGCCATCTTGTTCTTGACCACCTTCACGCGTGTCTGGTTGCCCACCACCTCGTCGCGGTCCTTGATCGAACCGATACGGCGGATATCCAGACGCACCGACGCGTAGAATTTGAGCGCGTTACCACCGGTCGTGGTCTCGGGATTGCCGAACATCACGCCGATCTTCATGCGGATCTGGTTGAGGAAAATCACCATCGTGTTCGAGCGCGAGACTGTGCCAGTCAGCTTGCGCAGGGCCTGGCTCATCAGACGGGCATGAAGACCGACATGGCTGTCGCCCATATCGCCCTCAAGTTCCGCACGCGGCACCAGTGCCGCCACGGAGTCGACCACCAGCACATCGACGGCACCGGAACGCACCAGCGTATCGGCAATTTCCAGAGCCTGTTCACCAGCGTCAGGCTGGCTGAGCAGAAGATTGTCGACATCCACACCAAGCTTGCGGGCATAACCCGGATCGAGCGCATGTTCAGCATCGATAAAGGCGCAGGTTCCGCCCTTCTTCTGGGCTTCGGCAATAGCATGAAGCGCCAGTGTCGTCTTGCCGGAGCTTTCAGGGCCGTAGATCTCGATGATACGGCCGCGCGGCAGACCGCCGATACCGAGGCCGATATCGAGGCCCAGCGAGCCGGTGGAGATCACATCGGCCTGCTCCTTGGGGCGCTGCCCCATGCGCATGATCGACCCCTTGCCGAAAGCCCGTTCGATCTGGCTCAGCGCACCTTCGAGTGCTTTCGTCCTGTCCACGCTCATATCCTGTCCTCCGCTCACACCAGTGTTGCCGAACTCATGAAAATCGGCAATCGGGGCGGAGCGATTCGTGTTGATCGTTCACATTTGTTCTTGAGAACATATCATGATCACGCCCCTTTTACACAAGGGGACGGACATAAAAAATACCCCCTGTTTCCAGGGGGTATAAGTGTCGTTTCTGCAAACAATTCATACTCCCGCATCCGGCCTCGATGGCCCAAAAGCGAGAGATCACGCAGGATCAGTTGTTCACACTGCCCACCGAGAGACCGCCACCACGCGGATCGGTATCACCCTGACAATTGCCGCCCTTGCAAACCGAGGCATTGACGCGCCCCTGCCCTTCATGCGGCACCGTCGTGCCAGAGACGATCGCCCGTGCAGCCTGAGCCAGCGCATCGGCTGCATCGTTCTGACCGGAGGCGGCGGCGGCACCAGTCAGGGTGCCACGACGCTGCACGATGGCAGCAGCCAGAAGCGGTGCCGGATAGCGCCCCGGTGCCGCAGCCAGCAGCACGCCCGTTCCTTCAGCCATACGACCTGTGCCGAACAAATTGTTGTCGGTCAGGGCGCAGGCCACAGCGCCGCCCTTGTTGTCTGTCACGACAAAGGAGGTCGAGGCCGGAAGCGACGGCAGGGAGCCACCGCGGCTGGATCCGCCATTCACCAGGGTCTGCGCAGCGCTTAGGAGGGCGTCATTGCTCAGGCCATGACGGTCTTCGCTGCGCCACGTTGCCACCACGCTCTGCGCGGAAGCGCCGGAGTGGAACGCCGCCGCGGCACCAAGCCCACCATCAGCAGGCGGCGGCAGGAACGAGGCCACATAGCCATCCTGCTCGACCTGAAGCGGCGCGATCTGCGCTGGCATGGCGTTACGCAACGCTGTGGTCGAAAGGCCGCCCCCTGCCTTGTTGGCCCCTTCAACGAAGATCCCGCCAAGCGCCCCGTTATACAGATCGCCCACACCAACATTGGTCATGCGTTCCAGAAAACTTGCCAGCTGGGGCTGCACCAGCGCATCGCCATTTTGCAGCGGCGCGCCATCGGGACGGCTGAAAACGCTACGTGCGGCGTCATCGGCGAAGAGGGGGTTCTGTACCGCAGCAATATCGTTGGCCAGCACGCGGCTGACTGTGGTGCCGCTGCGGGCAAGGCGAACGGACGGACCAAGAATATCAGCAAATTCGACGGTGCCGTAGCGAAGCTGCATGGTGAACAACCCACGCGGCGTCATCGGTATCGCCGCCTGACGCGTGGCTGCACCCGAAGCGCTGGCTGAACCGGGCAGGAACACGAAAGCCTGGGGGGCCTCGTTGGCGCGTGTGGCCAGGCAGGCGCCACCACCGCCCAGAGAGGCACGCGATGGCAGGGTGACCGACAGTGCCATCCCCACCGCAGCCGCAGCATCGGCTGCGTTGCCGCCATGCACCAGCACATCGCGCCCGATCAGGGCCGCACGTGGCTCATCGGCGACTACCGTGCCGATATAGCCCGTCACGATGGGGGTGGTCTTGCCAAACAGGCTGTGACCGATATGCGCGACATCGCTGCACCCGGCGAGCAGCATGGCTGCCGTAAGGGCACAAGCCGGGCGCAACCCTGCCTTGAGCGCAAAGCGCCCTGCGGGGCGACAGGGGGCATTCGACTGACGATGCGCCACGTGCGGTGTCTCCATGACCCGGCAAGCCTTTTCTCTACTGTTCCGGACAGGGATGGTATCTTCGGGGGCCGAAGAAGCAACTGTCTGGAAATTGGGTTCGTTAACGCATCTAACCGTGATCCGGACGATGGGCAACCGCGCGCCCGGCTCCGGTTTTGCGAAATCGCTTTTGCTGGCCTATGCAGGAGCGCGTTTTCTTCACGCCCATGTCTTTCACGACCAGCAGGATCGTCCTCATGACCCGCCCGACCCGTGCCCGGCTTGCCGGCACTTTTCTCGCCCTTGGTCTGACCGTGTCGACCGCCGTTCCGGCCCTTGCTGCCCCCAGTACTGCGTCTGCCGCTGCGGAATCGTCTTTCAGCCCGGCCCAGCGCGCCGAGATCGTGACGATCCTGCGCGACGCCCTGAAGAATGACCCGAGCATTCTGAGCGATGCCATCGTAGCCCTGCGTCAGGGCGCCCAGCAGAAAGCAGCAGATGACGCCCTCACCCATGTTCGCTCCGATCGTGAGCGTCTGCAAAAGGGGCCCGACTACACGGTGCGCGGCAACCCGCAGGGCGATCTGACCATTGTGGAGTTTCTCGACCCGCGCTGCGGCTATTGCCGCAGCATGGTGCCCGTTGTCGATGCCCTTCTGAAATCGGACAGCAAGCTGCGCCTAGTCGAAAAGCTGGTACCGGTGCTGAGCGAGAAAAGCGTGCTGGACACGCAGGCCATTTTCGCCGCCGCGCTGCAGGGCGGCTACGAAAAGATGAAACGCGCCCTTATGCAGGACACGACGCCCCCTACTCTGGATCGTATCCGTCAGCTCGCTACGGCCAATGGGCTCAATGCGGACAAGCTGGTGACTGACATGCACGCCTCGAGCGTTGCCGCGCAGATCAACGAGAATCTGGCCGAAGCAAGGCTGATCGGCCTCGATGGCACACCGACCTTCGTTTTCGGTACGAGTGCGATCATTCCCGGTGCCATCTCGGCTGAGGAGATGCGCGAGCAGATCAGGACGGCGCGTAAGGAGGCGCACTGACAACCCTTACGCTTCCACCCTGCAAGGGCCGCCAAAGGAGGCGACCTTGCAGGATGGGTAAGATCAGCCGAGTATCTTGCTCGCCTTGATCTTGGCTTCGAGCCGACCGAGATTTTCGAGAATCTCAGGCGAGGGCGGTGGTGGCTCCGGGCTCAGGCTCTCAAGCCTTGCAATCAGAGCTTCCATCACCACCAGACGCGAATACCATTTCTTGTTTGACGGCACGACAAGCCAGGGCGCGTGCTCGGTCGCCGTCGCCCGGATCGCTTCTTCATAGGCTGTCTGGTAAGCGGGCCAGAACTGACGTTCCGCCAGATCGCTCTCATCGAACTTCCAGCGCTTGTCCGGCCGATGAAGACGACGCAGCAAACGCTCCTGCTGACACTCGGGCGACATGTGCAGCATGACCTTGAGAATATGGATGCCCTGCCGGCCCAGATAGGCCTCGAAATCGCGGATATCCTGCAGGCGGTGGTCCCAGAACTCCCGCTTTGTCGGATCACCCTTCATGCCTCTCGCATCGAGCGTGTCTGCATGAACTCGGGCAACGAGTACATCCTCGTAATGGCTGCGGTTGAACACCCCTACCTGGCCACGGCTCGGTATCGCCATGTGAACGCGCCATAGATAGTCATGAGAGAGCTCGATATCGCTCGGCTTCTTGAATGACACGACCTTGGTACCCTGCGGGTTCATCCCGGTCATGACATTGAGAATGAGGCTGTCCTTGCCCGCACCATCCATGCCCTGAAGAACCAGAAGCATGGAATGGCGATGCTCTGCCGCGAGCCTCTCCTGTAACGCTCCGAGATGAGCACGCCGCTTGTCCAGCCACGCCTCGACATGGCCCTTGTGCAAACCGCCATGATCCTGGGGACGGACGGATTTCAGCTCGAAATCGCGCCCGTCGCTGACGAGATACTTGCCAGGAAGCTTGCGGGCCAGGCCCAGGGTCAGTTCAGTCACTGCTTCGATCCACTGCGAGGCCACCGGCAGCCTGACAGACAGGCATCATCTCGATGGCGTTGATGTTGACATGAGGCGGAAGGCTGAGCAGCCATGAAACGGTTGCTGCGATATCCTCAGGCGTCAGCGGGTCAGTCCCTTTATAGACATCCGCTGCCTTCTGATTGTCGCGCAGCCGCACATTGCTGAATTCACTGCCCCCGCATAGTCCCGGTTCGATCGTGCTTGCACGGATCTTCGTTCCCAGCAGGTCAGTGCGCAGATTACGCATGAACTGACCCACAAACGCCTTGGTGGCTCCGTAAACATTGCCCCCGACATAGGGGTAAGTCCCTGCGATACTGCCAAGTGTGATGATGTATCCATGATTGCGTTCGACCATTTGTGGAAGAAACGCGCGAGTGACATCCACGACACCCGTCACATTCGTGTCAATCATGGTTTTCCAATCCTTGAGATCGGAGTCCTGCGCCTTGCCTACACCGAGGGCCAGACCGGCATTATTGATCACCACATCGATCTGACGCCAGGCGGGTGGCAGGCTTGCGGGCAGGGCCTGAATCTTTTCGGCATCGGTCACATCGAGCACCTGCGGCAGGAACGCCTCGCCCAGCTCTTTCTTCATGGCCTCAAGCCGTTCCGCCCGTCGGCCGGTCCCGATCACACGATGGCCTTCCTTGACCAGACGCTTTGCAATAGCCTGACCAAACCCGGCTGTTGCGCCGGTTACCAGAATAATCGCCATCGTTTTCTCCATTTCAGGTTCAGGACACACAGGGGCCCACGCTATAGCAGACGGGGCAGCCGCTCCAAGGTTGCCACACTCTGTATCGTTGCCACGGAGCGCCGCCCTTGCAAAACCCCCTGCAATGGCCGACATTTTCCCTCATGGCTTCAGATTTTCAAACGCCCGACGAGACCACATCCGAAACCCTGGCAGGCCGTCTGCTCATTTCGAGCCCCATGCTTGGAGAGTCGGAATTTGCGCGCAGCGTGGTCTATGTCTGCGCCCATTCGCGGCGGGATGGCGCCATGGGGCTGATCATCAACAAGCGCGCATCGCACCCCACGCTCGAAACCCTGTTCGAGCAGCTCGACATTACCCCCTCACCGCCCAAGCGCAGGATCAATCTGTGCATGGGCGGCCCCATGGAACCGACCCGTGGCTTCGTGCTTCACTCTGCCGACTGGCGGCGTGAGGACAGTCTCGTGATCAACAACGAGAACTGCCTGACTGCCAGCCTCGATATCCTGCATCAGATCGCCGCTGGCGAAGGGCCACGCCATGCCCTGCTGGCGCTGGGCCATGCCTCGTGGGAGCCCGGTCAGCTGGAAGATGAAATCATCCAGCAGAATGCATGGCTGAGCGCCCCAGCCATGGATGATCTGATTTTCGGCAGCGATCAGATGGTGAAATGGCGCAAGGCCCTGGCCACCATCAATATCGATCCTCTCTCCCTCTCCAATCTCGTCGGCCACGCCTGAGGGCCGCCTAGCCCGGGCATGCACCGGGCTCGAGGGGCCGCACATCGAGAATACGTTCTGCCGCCTCGTTGCTGAGGGGGTGGTGATAGAACTGGCGGTAGAAATCCCGGATCTGTGCCAGCATCGCAGCGCGGTCAATCGTCCCTTTCCCGATCAGCTGACGCGCCCACAGGCGTTGCAACAGCAATTCGGGGCTGTAGCGATCCCAGTTGAACACCCCTGACGGATTGCGAAACACATGGTGCTGCGCCACGGCAGCAAGTTGTGCCCAGAGCGGCGATGACGCGATTTCGGCCTCGCTGCCTGCATCTGCCCCCAGAATGATGATGTCGGGCTGCCAGCCCAGGATCTGCTCCAGCGAAACCGGGCGCTTGTTGCCATGCACACCGATCGCGGCATTGCCGCCACCGGCATCACGTATCCACTCATCCACGATACTCGCATCACCATCCACGGTCAGGGGATCGAGCGAGGCGATATGCAGCACACGCGGCACCGGCACTGATTTCTTCTCCGCTGGCGGCCTGTCGAGCGCAGCAAAAGCCGTGCGATAGCGGGCGGCCTGAGCCCTTGCCTCATCCGTCCCCAAAAGGGCCGCCGTCTGATCGATTGTCGCCAGCATCCCCGCGAAATCGGTAAAGCCGACAGGCTCTGCTTTCAGCCCGACAGATTGCAAGGCACCTGCCACACCGGAATCACGGGTGACAAAAACCAGATCGGGGTGAAGGGCGAGAACAGTTTCGGCATTGAGCACCATGCTGCCAAAAACATGGGCCTGATGCAGGGATGGGGCGACGCAATACATCCAGGCAAAGCGCGACGGCGAGACGACCGTACCGACAATCCTGTCTGCTGCGCCCAGCATGATCAGCGTGGCATTATGGGCGTACCATCCATCCACAATCCGCGCGGGAGGCGGCGTTGCTGGCAGGGCCGATGCCTCCTGAAGCGTGGCCACCGCCAGAAACCCGCTCAGTACAGCGCCCCAGCCGAAGACTCTCATTCCGCCCTATCCCTTTGTGCAAAGAAGCGCTCAGCGCCATGATCGTAATGTTGAAGGGCAATTTCATAAAACGCGCTCAGGCGCTCCGCCTCAAGAACATCACGCGGTCGTCCCTGTGTCACCACGCGCCCAGCCTCAAGCAGGACGACATGGCTCGCGTGACGGTAGATCATCTCAGGCTGATGCACTGTCATGATGACCAGACGGCCCTGCTGCGCCAGGGTGGAAAGCAGCCCCATCAATCGATGCTGATAGCCGTAATCGAGCCCGGCCAATGGTTCATCCAGCACGATAACCGGTGTCTCCTGCGCCAGCGCCCTTGCCAGAAGAACGCGCTGATACTCGCCCCCCGATAGTGCGGTGCAGGGCCGTCGCGCCAGATCGTGCAAACCGAGCTGCGCAATGGCGCGCTCAATACTGTCATGGTCAGCCCTCGACAGGCGCGTTGTCAGCCCGCCATGCGGCAGCCTGCCCATCTGCACCACCTGCATCACGTCATAGGGCGGCAGATGTTCCCTGTTTTGCGGCACGTAGCTCAGCAATCGGGCCCGATCCATGCGTGACAGATCGGTCAGGGGCACATCATTGACCCGAACCCCTCCCCGGTCGGGCACGATAAGACCGAGCATCAGCCGCAGCAGCGTCGTCTTGCCAGCGCCATTCGCCCCCATCAGGCTGACCAGTTGCCCGCCCGAGAAATTCAGCGTCACGTCATCAAGTATGGGACGCCCTCGCCGGGTAAAGCCGAGAGCCTGTGTCGCAAGGGATGTCACTTATAACTGCCCTTCGCGACGCAGATGCCTCAGCACCACGATGAAGCCTAACGCCCCGAAAAGCTCGGTCATCATACCAAGGGGAATCTCGGACGCTGTCAGGCTTCGCGCTGCGGTATCGGCCAGCATCAGCCCCGCCGCCCCCATCAGCGCCGCGAAAGGCAACATGAGGCGATGTCCCGGCCCGATAATGAGCCTGGCCATATGGGGTACAATCAGCCCAACCCAACCGATAATCCCGGCCATGGAAACCGTCAGAGCGCCGAGCGACGTGGCGAGGGCCAGCACGACGAGCCTCATGACCCCAACCGGCAGGCCAAGGCTCCGGGCTTCGTCATCGCTCAGAACCAGCGCATCCAGCGCCCGCGAACCCAGCCACAGCAGCGCCATGCCCAGCACACAGAAGGGTGCCACCCAGGCAAGCTGCGCCCATTGCGTCCGGGCCAGGCTCCCGAGCAGCCAGTAGATGATGGCTGGCAACTGATCGAATGGATCAGCCACATATTTGAGTAACGAGAGAAAAGAGGTGAACAGGGCAGCGCTGATCAACCCGCCCAGCAACAGCGGTAAGATACCCTCGCGCCCCACCAACCGCGCGATGCCAAAGCCGCAGGCCACGGCGCAACACCCTCCGGCGAAGGCCGCAAACCCCACTACCGCACTACTGCCATGCAGCAGGATGGCCAGCGCCGCCCCGAAAGCCGCGCCACTCAATACCCCCAGCAGATCGGGCGAAACGAGCGGATTACGGAAAACCGCCTGAAACGCGCTTCCTGACACTGAGAGCGCCGCCCCGACCACCATGGCCCCGATCAGCCTTGGCAGGCGCGCATAGAGCAGCACGGCCCGCGTTTCGGCAGCACCATGCCCGGCCATCATGGCCCCGATTGCGTGAAGTGAAAGCGGATAGCGTCCAATAAGAATTCCGGCAGCAAAAGCGCCGATCAGGATGAGAGTGAGCATCAGAAAGCACAAACGATTGCGCAATGCCCCTCCCCCCTTTTGCCATGATGGACCTGATCAACCCGATACCGGGTCAGGGCTCGTCTGGCGAGAGGTTCATGGCTCGTGCAGACAATCGTGCAGCATAACCAACGAAGAAACGCAAAGTCTCTGATGTGATCCAGATGATATCGGAAATAATCGGTGGGCGGATGGTCTGCCTTTTCAGCAATACCAGACCGCCAGAATGACCAGAATTATGGAAATTCTGGTCGGAGTGAGAGGATTCGAACCTCCGGCCCCTGCGTCCCGAACACAGTGCTCTACCAGGCTGAGCTACACTCCGAACCGATGGATGGGGCTATACTGCCAGATGGGCGGCTCTGCAAGGGGGGCAGACGATCAAAGTCGGCCTGTCTCGATGTTTTCCTCGCTCTTTCTGGTTTTACCCAGAATTTCGAGAGCTTGAGCCACGTCGGGCACAACCTGATAGAGCCTGCGTGCCGAGGCATCTGCCAGGCCCTGCTCAATTGCTGCCTCCAGAGCCGCAATCACGTGCACAGCCCAGCTCGCGACGTTGACGATCAGGATAGGCTTGTCATGCAGCGAGAGCTGACGCCACGTCATGATTTCCATGAGTTCGTCAAAAGTGCCGAGCCCGCCTGGCAGCACCAGAAACGCATCGGCCTGCGCGAACATCAGCCGCTTGCGCTCATGCATCGACTCGGTAACGATCAGATCCGTCACCTGTTCGTTCATGACCTCGCGGCCATGAAGAAATTCGGGGATGATCCCGGTTACCTGGCCTCCAGCCTGCAACGCGGCTGCGGCCACCACACCCATAAGCCCCACTGCCCCGCCACCATAGACCAGATGGATGCCACGCTCCGCCAGACCGGCTCCCATTGCGCGGGCGGCTTCACCGAAAGCCGGGACAGAACCATGGCGCGAGCCGCAAAAGACAGCGGCGGCAGCGATTGTCATTTCTGGATTTTCCTTTGACCTGTGACGTCAGGGCCTTGCAGCACGCTGCAATCTCAGCACCTGCACGATGCCGAGGAATGTAATGCAAGCTGTGAAGACGAACAGGGCCATATAACCCGCAGAATGGATGACGAGCCCCAGCAACGGGCCGGACACGCCAATGGCGAGATCAAGAAATACCGAAAAGGCCCCAAGCGCGGCACCGCGATTCTCCGCCCCGGCGCGATCAACAGCCAGAACGCCCAGTGCCGGAAACACCAGTGAGAAACCCGCTCCGGTTACTGCGGCGCCCAGAGTGGCCGCTTCAGCAGAGGGAAGAAAGGCCAGAATCAGCAATCCGAGTGTTTCAACACCAAGCGAGATAAGCGCGACATTTGTCCCGCCGATACGTCCGATCTGGCGCGCGAAAACGAAGCGTACGATGACGAAGACCATACCGAATACAGCCAGGGCCTGCGCTGCATCCGGCCAGTGCTCCGCCGCAAAATAGAGTGCAAGGCATGACGAGATGGCCCCGAATCCGACGGATCCCGCAGCCAGCGCGCAGCCATGAGGCAGCACCAGACGGAACACCTTGGCGAAAGACATGGCGGGGGCGTCATGGCGTATGGGAGCAACCGCGGGATAGGTGCTGGCCAGCGCCGTGCCGATGGCGGGGAGCAGGGTCGAGAGCACACCCAGACTTACCAGCCCGCCCCAGCCGCCACCGAGATGCGAAAGCTGCTCGCCAATCGTGGCACCCAGGGCGATACCGCCATAGGAGGTTATTCCATTCCACGAGATGACCTGAGCCGTATTGGCTGCCCCTGCGCGGCGTATGTTCCAGACGATTGCGGCTGTCGAGGCCCAGCTTTCTGCCCAGCCAAGGGCCAGACGACTGGCGAAAAGGCAGATCAGGGAAAGCGGGATGACCGATTTGCCAAGTCCTGCCACCAGAAGCAGCAGGCCGGAAAAGACACCAAGCGCCAGACCCAGCACCGCAACCGGCTTTGGCCCCTGGGTGTCGATACGTTTTCCCGCCGATGCGCGCGACGCAAAGGTGGCGAAATACTGCAGCGACACGGCAAACCCGGCGATGACCGTGTTGCAGTGCAGGACATTATGCACGAAGAGCGGAATGACTGCCATCGGCAGGCCGATGACGACATAGATAATGAGGTTCAGTGAGACGACCGGCAGGATGATGCCAAGTGGCGATCGTGTCGCCTTTGCCTGCCCGGCACCCATCACAATTTCCCCAATCCTATTTTCTGGTCGCTAGAGGCTCAGCTTTGCCAGCCCCTGCGCCTGCTGTCACCCCGCCCGGTCAAGTTTACGTCAGGTTTAAGCGTTCAGCCTGCGCCAAGTGCGCAGATCAGTACGGAAACGACGGCACCCAGCCAGAGCGATGAGGTGGAAAAAACTGAAATCATGACGGCAGATCCTTCCACAAGAGAGCATTGGACTCAGTGAACGCTGCATCATGCAAAAAGTCAGCAGGGTGATTCACCAAAAAGTGTCAATTGTGCGGTTTTTTCTTCTGCCGTGCCCTCGGCCTCATCCTGACCGAGCCCGGTCAGCGTGACGCCCATCAACCTGATGGCACGCTGAAGAGGAAAGAACCCTTCTAGCAATGTCACAGCCTGCTCGCGCACCGCATCCCGGCTTGCGAATGGAGAAGGATTGGACCGGGTGCGTGTCGTGATCTGGAAATCGGCATATTTGAGCTTCAGAACCACAGTGCGTCCACGCAGTGACTGCGCCTCACAATGCCGCCAGAGCTTGTCGCACAGCCCGTCGAGCACCGTGCAGGCGCTGGCAAAATCCGCCAGATCGGCCTCAAAGGTCGTCTCGGTACCAATCGACTTGCGCACCCGGTCCGGCACGACAGGACGATCGTCAATGCCCCAGGCGATGGACGCATAGAACGCAGCAGCTTTGCCGAAATGACGGGTCAGCACGTCACGCGGGATATCACGCAGGTCAGCACCGGTAAAAATGCCCAGCCGGTTCATTTTCGCCCGCGTCGCGGGGCCAATGCCGTGAAACTGCTCGACACGGAGCGAGGCCGAAAAATCCGGCCCCATGGCGGGCGTGATGACGAATTGTCCATTGGGTTTGCGATGATCCGACGCGAGCTTCGCCAGAAACCGGTTGTAGGAGATCCCGGCCGAAGCCGTCAGTCCGGTTTCCTCGGCAATTTCTGCCCGGATACGCCGTGCAATATCGGTGGCCGACCCATGCTCGCGGTAGCTTTGCGTCACATCGAGATAAGCCTCATCGAGTGAGAGAGGCTGTATAAGCGCCGTATAGCGCGCGAATATCTCATGGATCTGGCGTGAAACGGCGCGATACGTGTCAAAGCGAGGCGGGACGAAGACCAGTTCCGGACATTGCCGCAACGCCGTACGCGATGGCATGGCCGAACGGACACCAAACCGGCGGGCCTCATAGCTGGCCGCCGCGACAACGCCTCGTCCCTCACCCCGCCCTACGGCAACAGGACGACCACGCAACTCCGGTGCATCGCGTTGTTCAACCGAAGCGTAAAAGGCATCCATATCGATATGGATGATTCGACGCACAGCCCCGTGACCTGTTGGCTCAGACATGCTGCCCTTATGCCATCAGGTTCGAGAACAAAACAAGATCATCACGCGTCAGGCTGACAGAACCGGCGATGGTTCAGCCACAACGCATCAGGCGGAAGTCAGGCCGGATTTCTGCCATGCGGGCGGGCAGGCTTCGCGAATCAGTGCTTCGAGCAGATCGATCGCCATATCGCTGTCGTTCAGACATGGAATGAGGGTCAGTTCCTCACCTCCCGCCTCAATGAACTCGTCACGCAATTCGTGGCCGATTTCGTCCAGCGTCTCAATGCAGTCGCTGATGAAGCCGGGCATGATGACAGCGATACGGGTTATCCCCTGTTCTGGCAGCGCCGTCACGAAAGGTGCTGTATAGGGCTGCACCCATTCCATCGGCCCAAAACGCGACTGGTAAGTGATCGGCATCTGCTCTTCGCTCACATTCAGAGCGTCACGCAGGGCGCGGATCGTTCTGACGCAGTCATCGGGGTAGTAATCCCCCTTATCCACGCAGAGCTTTGGCAAGCCGTGAAAGGAGGCGACAATACGTTGCGGTTTCCAGCTCAGCCCCGCCAGATGGTCACGCACGCTCTTTTCGAGCCCGGCGATATAGACAGGATGATCAGGAAAAGCCGGGATGGTTTGAATGGCGGGCTGACGGCGCAGCGTCATGAGCGTGCGAAACAGCTGATCATTGGCTGTCGCGGTCGTGGTGGCGCTGTATTGCGGATAGAGCGAGAGATAGAGGATGCGATCACATCCCTGATCCATCAGCTCCTCGACAGCCTCACCAATTGAAGGTTTGCCATAGCGCATACCCCAGGCCACCGGCACATCGACGCAAAGGCGCTCGGCCAGCTTCTCCGCCTGGGCACGGCTGTAAACGCGCAGCGGGCTGGCGTCTTCTTCACGGTTCCAGATACGGGCATAGGCTTCGCCGCTTTTGGAAGGGCGCGTGGTGAGAACAACGCCTTGCAGAATGGGCTGCCAGATGGCTGGCGGTGCCTCGATCACGCGACGGTCAGAGAGAAACTCGCCAAGATAGCGACGGACCGAGAAGAAATCGGTGCCTTCAGGCGTGCCAAGATTGGCAATGAGGACACCCGTCTTGCCTTCCGGCGGTGTCGCAGTCGCGGGGATCTTGTTATTGAAGGCCATGTCTCTCTATCGGCTTACTGACTCAGGAGAGACAAAAACCGCTCAGCGCGCTGACGGTTTCCGTTTGACGCGCACCGGAATGGCTTTGGGTACAGGCGCCATGCGCAGGAGACCAAGCGCAGCGAGGGCAAACAGACCAGCGGCCAGAGTGTCGATAACAGCCATTGTCATCTCCGTTCGGACCCTTGCAGCACAACCCTGCATCCGCCCTTGAAAGGAGTTTGGCACTGCGCCGGGTCTGCGCAATGCCAAAATTACAATAATGACAAATATGTAATATAAGAACCCGTAATTAGGCCTTCTGCTTGATCAGATCGAGCGCAATCAGGGCTTCAGCGATCTGTACTGCGTTCAGCGCAGCACCTTTGCGCAGATTATCCGAGACACACCACAGCGCCAGACCGTTCTCCACCGAGTCGTCGATACGTAGGCGCGAAACATAGGTCGCATCCTCGCCCACGCACTCGATCGGGGTGACGTAGCCGCCATCGTCACGCTCATCGCGCAGAATCACACCATCGGCCTCGCGCAGGGCCTCGCGGGCACGCGCCAGATCGACGGGTTCCTCACATTCGATATTGATCGCCTCGGAGTGACCGATAAAGACGGGCACACGCACACAGGTTGCCGCAACCTTGATGTCGGGATCGAGAATCTTGCGTGTCTCGACCGCCATCTTCCACTCTTCCTTGGTGGAGCCATCGGGCATGAAGCTGTCGATATGCGGAATGACGTTGAACGCAATCTGCTTGGTGAACTGGGCGATGGTCGGCGGATCGCCTACAAAGCTGCCCTTGCACTGGGCAAACAGCTCATCCATGCCATCCTTGCCGGCGCCGGAAACCGCCTGATAGGTCGACACCACGATACGCTTGATGGTGAACAGATCATGCAGCGGCTTGAGCGCAACCACCATCTGCGCTGTCGAGCAGTTGGGGTTGGCGATGATGTTGCGCTTCATCTTCTTCAGCGCATTCGCGTTTACTTCAGGCACCACCAACGGCACGTCCGGCTCCATGCGGAAATGCGAGGTGTTGTCGATCACGATGCACCCGGCCGCTGCCGCACGCGGCGCATGCACAGCAGAAACCGAAGCGCCAGGTGAGAACAGGGCAATATCCCAGCCGGTGAAGTCGAACGTCTCGAGGTTCTGGATCTTGAGAATTTTCTTGTCGCCAAACGAGACGTCCTGCCCCGTGGAGCGGGCCGAAGCCAGCGCTGCCACTTCGGACACAGGAAAATCTCTCTCGGCAAGAATGCGCAGGAGTTCACGACCTACAGCACCAGTCGCGCCAACGACCGCAACGCGGTATCCCATAATCACATTACCTCAGTCAGAATTCGATCGTCATCACGCCGGGCGTCATGACCGTTTCATCGGGCGAATGACAGGCGCTTGAACAGCGCTGACAGCCGATGACGGCGCAGTTCATAGCGCGCCTTGTTATTTGTGGCCATGTAATTCAGCTGAATAGTGTAGCGCGGACCGACATACTGCCTGTGACCGTGCCAGGTTTTCGGCCCATTCGGGAAAATCAGCAACGTACCGTGGGCGGGCTTCACCTCAACCTCGTAATCCTCAAGATTATCGGGGCCGTTCAGCAGGCGCAGGCAGCCTTCCTGTGCAGACCAGGCGGCGCTTTCGGGATTCAGGTAAAGCAGGATCGTAACGAGCTTGGCTTCTGAATCACGATGGATACGCCCGTCCTTTTCACGGGTGCGGCCGCGCAGGGTGAGCATGCTCGGTGCATCTTCGATATCGAGGCCGAATTTCTGCGCCACGATCTTCTTGAGCCGCGGCCCCTGCAGTTCCTTCGTCAGTGCCCTGACTGTCGGGTGCAGCCGCAGACCCTCCGGGGGGAAGGACCCGCCGGACTTCATCTCGGGCATCAGATTGATGAGTGTCTGGAGGTCCTCTTCGCGTACGAAGTTCGGGACAACCACATGTCTGAACGGTGCCTCGCTAATCGGGGTCCGTTCAAGGGCTTCATACTGAAGAGCGATCTGTGACATGGAGGGCGAGCCTATTCCTGCCCCCCCCGGCGCACAAGAGGCTTGCTAGCCCTTCATGCGGTGATGCAGGTGGCGCACCGCACTGTTGCGTACATACTGTGTATATCCTGCCCCGATACGGTCAGTATCGGAAAAGCAAGAACGCATGGACACAGCCCCTTCAACGGGCTTTTCGTCGGGGGTGTAGGCGGTTCTGACCAGATGGGGCGCGCGCGTGCAGCGCAAGGGGGCCCGGCTATCGAAATCGAGATGACGCCCCTGCTGCTCGACCGGGCGTTCGGGAGTCGCCCAGGCACAGGACACGCCCTGTGACAGTAGCGAAATCGTGAATACCGCGAGTGCGGGCATGCAGCGCATGACAGACCCCTCCAAACTGCAATATCGGAATATCATGTGATGGGTTAGACCACACGACGCTCTGGTGCGGAGTCTATAGACGGCAGGCAGGATTGAAAGTTTCGACTCTTTCTGATGCCGTCTGCAGAACGTGCGATTGTGAACTGAAATCGTTCGGAAAAGTTTTATGCTTGTTGCTGATCGGCAAGAGTTTCATGGTTGTTTTCGCCATGAGGGTGCCATTTTAAGTCGATATCCAGTTCCGGACGAGTCAGCCGGGGAGGGCTGCAAGCATGGGTGAGATCGGTTCGTTACCAACGGCGCTGAATGGCGCCAACACCGTCTATCTGGCGGATCTGCATGCGAAGTGGGCTGCCGATCCCCGCAGTGTGGACCCCTCCTTCGCCGATCTGTTCAGGGCACTCGATGCCGAACAGGAAGCAGCCCAGCAAGCCGCCAAGCTGAACCCCGCCGACCGGGCCGCCTGGGGTGAGCAGGCATCGCTGCTCGACGCACGCAGCCCTGCGGGACCGGCAGCCCGGGCCGCCGGCGAATTTTCGGCCACCGATCTGCTCTCAAGCGTGGATGACAGTGTTCGCGCCATTCAGCTTGTCCGGGCCTATCGTGTGCGTGGCCATCTTGAGGCGCGTCTCGATCCGCTGGGCCTGCAGGTTCCGAAATCCTACACCGAGTTGGACCCTGCGACATACGGGTTTGGTCCCAATGACCGCGACCGCCCGATCTATCTGGGGCAGATGGTCAGTTCGCTTCTGCCCGAACGCGCCAGCGCCACCATCAACGAGCTTCTTGCCGCGCTGCGCCAGACCTATTGCGGCCCGATCGGTGTCGAATACATGCATATCCAGGACGCGGCCCAGCGTCTGTGGCTTCAGCACCGCCTTGAGGGCGATGACTGGCGACGTATGTTCTCGGCAGCCGAGAAAAAGACCATCCTCAATCAGCTGACCGAGGCCGAAGGCTTCGAAAGCTTCTGCCAGAAGCGCTTTACCGGCACGAAGCGCTTCGGCCTTGAAGGCAGCGAAGTCACCATTCCAGTGCTCCATGCCATCATCGAGCAATCCGCGCAGCAGGGCACACGCAGCGTGTCTGTCGGCATGGCGCATCGTGGCCGTCTGAACGTGATGGCCAATGTGGTGCAAAAGCCCTTCGCCGCCATATTCTCGGAATTCGCCGGGGCCTCGTTCAAGCCGACCGATGTGCAGGGCTCGGGCGATGTGAAATATCATCTGGGCACCGCCGCCACGCTGCATGTCTCGAACGAGAAGGTGCGTGTCACCCTTCTGCCCAACCCATCGCATCTTGAGGCGGTCGATCCGGTCGTAGTGGGACGCGTACGCGCCATCCAGGATTCAGAAGGCTGTGTCGGGCTCGAAAACCGCTATCGCCATCTCGGCCTGCTGATCCACGGCGATGCCGCCTTTGCCGGTCAGGGCATCGTTTACGAGACGATGGCCATGTCCCAGCTCATTGGCTATCGCACGGGTGGCACGGTTCATGTGGTCACGAACAACCAGATCGGTTTCACGACCATTTCGGCCCATGCCCATTCGGGCTTTTACTGCACCGATATCGCCAAGGCCGTGCATGCGCCGATCCTGCATGTGAATGGTGACGAGCCCGAAGCCGCCGCCTATTGCGCGCGCCTTGCAGCCGATTACCGTCGCGAATTCGCGGCAGATGTGGTGATCGATCTGGTCTGCTATCGCCGTCATGGACATAATGAGGCCGACGAACCGGCCTTCACCCAGCCCACCATGTACAAGGCTATTGCCGCTCGCCCGACCACGCGCGCGCTCTATGCCAAGAAGCTGGCACGCCAGAAGGTGATCGATGCCGAGACGGCCGATGACCAGTTCCAGTATTTCCAGGATCATCTGCAGGAGCAGTTCGAGGCCGCTAAATCCTACGAACCCAGCCGCGAAGACTGGCTGGAGTGCAATCAGGACCCATCGCGCCTGTCTGACGAACCCCTGCGTGAGCAGCCGGTAACCGGCATCAGCATTTCGGGCCTGCAACGCGTGGGCGCAGCCCTGACGCGCATCCCGGAAGATTTTGCCCTGCACCCGCGCCTGCGCCGCGTCATCCAGGCACGTGGCCAGGCCATTGAGACGGGTGCTGGAATCGACTGGGCGCTGGGTGAAGCCCTCGCCTTCGGTTCGCTGCTGCTTCAGCATCATCCTGTGCGCCTGTCAGGCGAGGATTGCCAGCGCGGGACATTCAGCCAGCGTCACGCCGTTCTGGTCGACCAGATCAATCAGAGCGACTATGTGCCGCTGAACAACATTGCCGATGGTCAGGCCCGCATCGAGGTCTATAACTCGCTGCTGTCCGAGTTCGGTGTGCTTGGCTTCGAATATGGCTACACGCTGGCCGCACCCAACTCACTGGTACTGTGGGAGGCGCAGTTTGGCGATTTCGCCAATGGGGCGCAGGTCATCATCGACCAGTTCATCGCATCGGGCGAGACAAAGTGGCTGCGTACGTCGGGCCTCGTGATGCTGCTACCTCATGGTTATGAGGGCCAGGGGCCGGAGCACTCTTCTGCCCGTCTCGAACGCTATCTGCAGCTTTGCGCCGAGAACAATCTGCGCGTGTGCAATATCACCACCCCAGCAAACTACTTCCACGCCCTGCGTCGCCAGATTGCGCGTGAATGTCGCAAGCCGCTGATCATTATGACGCCCAAATCGCTGCTGCGTCACAAGGAGGCCGTGTCGGAACTGGCCGATTTCGGACCCGAAACACGTTTCCGCACCGTCCTGCCCGAGACCGATGCCCTGCTGCCCGATCAGGATATCACCCGCGTGGTGCTGTGCTCGGGCAAGGTCTATTATGATCTGCGTGCTGCCCGCCGTGACAGCAACCGTGACAATGTGGCGATCCTGCGCCTTGAGCAGCTCTATCCCTTCCCCCGTGATGTGCTGTCGCAGCAACTTGCCCGTTACCCCAATGCGCAGATCATCTGGTGTCAGGAAGAATCGCAGAATGGCGGAGCCTGGGCCTTTGTCGATCGTCGTATCGAGAACTCGGCCGAACGGTGCAATCACGCTCGTCCGCGCCCGATCTTTGTCGGCCGCAAGGCGTCTGCCTCGCCAGCCACCGGTCTTGCAAGCGAGCATCTGGCCGAACAGGCGGCGCTCGTGCAGGAAGCTCTGGGCTGATATTACTCCGGCGGGGCATCATGAGCCCCGCCCCGACGCCTTCAAACCAGGCGTTTTTCCGCCATCATAAGCTTGCACCATGAGACTATCCGAAAACGGGAGATACTCATGGTTCAGCGCAGGCACTCTTTCTTGAGGTTGCTGTCGGTCGCTTGTGGTTTGGCGCTTACGGCGCCTGCATGGGCTGATGATGTTGATAACAAGATCAAGGCTGCCTTTGCGCCACTGGCCAGCCGCTATAACGTGCCGGGTCTTGTGGTTGGCGTGACTCAAAATGGGGTTCATCATTTTTACGCGGTGGGGCTCGCCTCGCGGGCAGATCATCGACCGGTCACGCCTGATACGCTGTTCGAGCTGGGCTCGATGAGCAAGATTTTCAACGTTACCCTCGCCGCTCTTGCTGTTGACCACGGCAAGATGCGCCTGAGTGATACGGTCGCCCATCATCTGTGCAACGATCAATGCCGTATCGGTCATGATCTCACGCTTCTTGATCTGGCGACCCACCATTCCGGGGGCCTTCCCCTGCAGGTGCCAGAGACGGTCACTGGTATCAAGGGCCTGACCCGATGGCTCGAAGCCTGGCATCCGCCGCAACCCGGCGCGCGGAGTTATTCCAATATCAGCATCGGCCTGCTGGGCTACATCTCAGCCCAGTCACTAAGCATGACCTACACCAGAGCCGTTCAGACAGTCCTCTTCCCCGCGTTTGGACTGAGACACAGCTGGATCGAGGTACCGGCCAGTGAGATGAAAAACTACGCCTACGGCTATGACAAAAAGACCGATGCCCCCGAACGGGTGCACCCCGGTGTGTTGGCAACTGAGGCTTATGGCGTCAAATCGACACCCAGCGACATGCTGGAAATGCTGGATATCGAACTCGGTCTTGGCCATCCCCCGGATGACTTGCGGCGCGCTGTAAAGATGACGCAGCAAGGGCGCTACAAGACAGAATTCTTCACCCAGGACATGATCTGGGAGCATTATCCCTGGCCGACGCCTCTACAGCCGATGCTGCTCGGCAATGGCTATGATTTCATCATGAAACCGCATCCGGTTACGGCCATCGAACCGCATCAGGCTGACGATCAGAATGTCATTTTCAACAAGACTGGCTCAACCGACGGTTTTGGCGGCTATGTCGCAATGATCCCGAGTCAAAGAATTGGTGTTGTCATGCTGGCCAACAGAAATACACCGAATGAAGCCCGCGTCGAAGCGACCTATAAGCTTCTGAACTCCCTGATGGCCCCGACGAAGACAGAATGAAACCCGGTCGGCCGCGACATCAGACATCGACGAAAAATCGCCCTTATCATGCCCCGTGACAAACGGGGCATGCCTTGCCGCTCTCAGAGATGCAGGGCCCGGTCGAAAGCCCCCATAGACGCTTCCTTGAAGGCTTCGGACAGGGTGGGGTGAGCGTGGCAGGCCAGAGCAACGTCCTCGGCACTGGCCTTGAAGGTCATAGCCAACGTGGCCTCGGCAATCAGCTCGCCCGCACAGGCCCCCAGAATATGCACACCGAGAATACGGTCTGTCTTGGCGTCTGTCAGAACCTTTACGCCGCCATCTGTCGCCGCAATGGCACGGGCACGGGCACTCGCCATGAAGGGGAAGCTGCCCGTCTTGTAGGCAATGCCCTCCTGCTTGAGCTGTTCCTCGGTCTTGCCCACCATCGCAAATTCCGGCTGGGTATAGATAACCGAAGGGATTGCATCATAGGGAACATGCCCGACGCGCCCTGCCAGTTGCTCGGCAAGCGCCAGACCTTCTTCCTCGGCCTTGTGCGCCAGCATCGGCCCGGCGATGACATCACCAATGGCATAGATGCTGGGGCAGGACGTGCGGAAATGCCCGTCAACAGGAATACGACCGGCCTCGTCAGGATCGATCCCGACAGCGCCCAGATCGAGACCCTGCGTGTAGGGTTTGCGACCGATCGCCACCAGAACCACCTCGGCCTCCAGCGTCTCGGTTTCTTCCTTCCCAACCTTTTGCAGCGTCAGGGCGAGGCTTTCACCCTCTGTCGCCACCTTGGTCACGCGGGTGGAAAGGCGGAATTTCAGGCCCAGCTTTTCGAGCGAACGCTGGAACTGACGCCCCAGACCACGGTCGAAACCCGGCGCGATATGGTCGCCATATTCGATGACCGTCACTTCACTGCCGAGGCGCTTCCAGACGCTCCCCAGCTCCAGCCCGATCACACCCGCACCGATGACGGCCAGACGCTTCGGCACATTGTCCAGGCTGAGTGCGCCGGTCGAGGAAACAACGCGCTTCTCGTCAAAACTCACACCGGGCAGGGCTGCGGGGGCGCTCCCTGTCGCAATTACGATGGATTGCGCCGTCACTGTCTCGCCGTTGATTGTGAGGCTGTGCGGCCCCGTCAGAACAGCCTCGCCCACACGAAAGGTCACGTTGTTCTTGCGAAAGAGATAACCGATGCCTTTAACCGTATCGCCCACCACGCGCTCCTTGCGGGCCATCATCTGGCCAAGATTGAGCGTTGGCTTGACGTTATCGATGCCGAGCGACGCAAATTCGGTCTCGGCCTCGTGCAGGCGTTCCGAGCTGTGCAGCAGTGCCTTGGAGGGAATACACCCGACATTGAGGCATGTGCCGCCCGGCGTCTCGCGACGATCGACGCACAGCACCTTCAGACCACGCTGCGCGGCCTTGAGCGTACAAACGTAACCGCCAGGGCCTGCGCCGATAACGGCCAAATCGAAATCACGGGTTTCGGACATGGCAGCTGCTTTCTCTTCGGACATCGGGATTTTCAGGGCTCGGGCTTTTCAGACGTGACAGGCTTCAGACATCAAGCAGCAGGCGACGGGGGTCCTCGACATATTGCTTGACGCGCACAAGGAAGCTGACCGCCTCACGCCCATCGACCATGCGATGATCATAGGACAGGGCCACATACATCATCGGACGGATGACCACCTGACCATCCACGGCAACCGGGCGGTCCTGGATGGCATGCATCCCCAGAATACCCGATTGCGGCGGATTGAGGATCGGGGTGGAGAGCAACGAGCCGAACACGCCGCCATTGGTGATGGAGAATGTGCCGCGTGACAGCTCGTCGAGCTTGAGCGTGCCAGCGCGTGCGCGCGCACCATAATCGTTGATATGACGCTCCAGCTCAGCAAAGCTCATCTGATCGGCATCATGAAGCACCGGCACAACCAGCCCGCGCTCGCTACCCACAGCGATGCCCAGATTGACGAAGCGACGATAGATGATTTCGTCACCCTCAATCGTGGCGTTGATTGCCGGGAATTCCTGAAGCGCACGGATACAGGCGCGCGCAAAGATCGACATGAAGCCCAGCTTCACGCCGTGCTTCTTCTCGAAAATCTCGCGATATTCGGCGCGCAGGGCCTTGGCCGCGCTCATATCCACCTCGTTGAAGGTGGTGAGAATGGCTGCCGTGTTCTGCGCATCCTTGAGGCGGCGGGCAATGGTCTGACGCAGGCGCGTCATGGGGACGCGCTGCTCACGGCTGTCCTGCTCGGTCTTGCCCAGCAGGGTCGCAAGGGCGCTGGCCACCGCCGGTGAAGGGGCAGCCGGGTTATAGGCCGGTTCGGGCGTAGCCGTCTGTGCGGGGACTGCACCGGGTGCAGTCGCGGGCTTCTGCTCCATGTGCGTCAGCACGTCACCCTTGGTCACACGACCATCCAGCCCGGTGCCATGCGTCACGGATGACGGGTCGATATGTTCCTCCGCCATCAGGCGGGAGGCTGCGGGCATGGGGTCACGCCGGGCGGTACCTGCCGCGCCTTGCGCCGCCGCAGCAGGCTGGGCCTGCACGGGCTGGGCCGGAGCAGACTGTACCGGGGCAGACTGCACCGGCGACGACTGACCTGAAGCCGAGGCGGACGACGAAGCCGGCTTGTCGGCGGGTTTGGCATCGGCCTTGCCATTGGGGTCCAGCGTACCAAGCACGCTGCCAACAGCCACTTCGGCCCCCGAGGCCATAAGGTCATGGCCGAGCACCCCGGCCTGCGGCGCGGGAACCTCGACACTGATCTTGTCGGTTTCGAGCTCGACAACAGGCTCATCGGCGGCCACGGCCTGGCCGGGTTGTTTCAGCCAGCGGGTTATCGTCGCTGATGTGACACTCTCACCCAGAACCGGCACCCTTATCTCGACCGACATCATCTCTCCCTTAGCCCGCTCGGACTTCTGTCGTGCGTCTGTTCGACCCGCCATGCCATGACGGCCTGAGACTGGCGACCATAAACAGGAACAACCGCCATGCCTACTCCGGCACCGCTGTCACATCGTGCTGAAATGGGGATGAATGGCCGGAAATGTCAGGTTCCACCGCCCAGGGGGCCCATTCCGCCCCCTGATTTCACCCGATTGTGACGCGACAATCCTGCAAGGCGCGGTCTTTCATCCTGCCCCGAGGGCTTTACCTGAACCCGGAACGGGCATGCCCTTGCGGTCAGAGTCTGTGCGTCGGGAAAAAATAACCACGAAACCTGTACGCCATCTTGTCGCGTTTCCATTTCTGCCCCGACAGGATGGCGCGTGTCAGAGGCGGCGCTCATCTGCCTTTCGTCGACGCCACCCCTGATTTTCAAGCATCCCGCTCCCAGAAACCCAAGACGCTTTCAAGTCCCAGACCCGAGGTTCGCTGCATCATGGCATCTGACACACCCTCCAACGCCACTGCCGGTACTTATCTCGGCATTGATCTTGGCACGTCCGGAATCAAGGCTGTTCTGGTTGATACGAACCAGAAGGTGCTGGCTGCCCATACCGAGAAACTCGATGTCAGCCGGCCGCATCCGGGCTGGAGCGAGCAGGACCCCGAGGACTGGTATGAAGCCACCCTGCGCGCGCTTGATGCGCTTCATGCCAGCCATCCGCATGAACTGGCCGAACTCCGTGGCATTGGCCTGTCGGGGCAACAGCATGGTGCCGTGCTCATGGGTGCACAGGGCGAGGTCTTGCGCCCCTGCCTTCTGTGGAACGACACCCGGGCCGAGTCGGAGTGCTCGTTGTTCGAGCATCGCTTTCCGCTTTGTCGTCAGATCACCGGCAATATCGCCATGCCGGGATTTACCGCCCCCAAGGTCATGTGGGTGGCCCGTCACGAACCTGAGATCTTTGCAAAGGTAACGCATGTCGTCCTTCCCAAGGCGTGGCTCAGGTTTCGTCTCACAGGCGCGCTGATCGACGATATGTCCGATGCTTCCGGCTCTCTCTGGCTCGATACCGGGCGGCGCCTGTGGTCCGACGCAGCCCTCGAGGCCTCCGGGCTGCGTCTTGCCGCCATGCCCGCGCTTTGTGAGGGAACGGCGCCTGCCGGTCGGCTCGATGCGTCACTCGCCGCACGCTGGGGCATGAAAGGGGCACCGGTCTTCGCGGGTGGCGCAGGGGATAATGCTGCGGGTGCTGTCGGGCTTGGGGCCATTCACACGGGTGATGCCTTTCTTTCCTTAGGCACATCGGGGGTGATCTGGGTCACAACCGACAGCTTCCATCCGGGCGGCAACCACGCCATTCACTCCTTCTGCCATGCTGTCCCCGATCAATGGCATCAGATGGGTGTCACACTCTCAGCAGCGGCCTCGCTCGCCTGGTGGTCGCGTGTCACCGGCCTTGATGAAAAGACCCTCCTTGCCGAATTGCCCGAAGCCCCGCTTGCCCCCTCGCCCGTGTTGTTTGCCCCTTATCTGTCGGGCGAACGCACGCCGCATAATGACGGCACGGTACGCGGCGGATTTGTCGGGCTTACGCAGGACACGACACGCGCCCAGATGACGCAGGCCGTGCTTGAAGGCGTCGCCTTCTCGTTTCGCGACGCACTGGAGGGACTCGCCGAGTCTGGCACCGTGATCACTGAAGCGGATGTGATTGGCGGAGGGTCGCGCAGCCCGCTCTGGACCGCCATTCTCGCCAGCGTTCTGGGGGTCAGGCTGCATCGTCTGGCCAATGGCGAGCAGGGCGGCGCATTCGGCGCAGCACGGCTCGCCCGCATTGCCGTTACGGGCGAGGATGTCGCCAGTGTCTGCCTGCCGCCAGAGCGCGTGGCCACCATCACGCCGGATGAAACGCTGAGTGGCCCCTATCGTGCAGCCTACGCACGGTACAGAGCGCTTTATCCGGCTCTCAAATCCATTCCCTGATCATCCCACGCCGGAACGGGCAAGCGCCGGCGACGGCTCGAATATGTTCCTCAGGGCTCGGCCGGACAGACCCGGCCGATAAATCGCTGTAACACGGCAAGCCCACCGCTCTCGATCAGGGTGGAATGGCTGCCCTGTTGCGTCGTCCAGATCTGTTTCGGCTCGGGGGCGGCCTCGAATACTGCGAGGCTCTGGGCCGGTGGCACCGTATGGTCCTGCAATGTGCGCATCACCAGCAGCGGCATTTTCAATGCGGGAATACGGCCAAGCGTATCAAAGCGGCTGCGCAGGAGAAGCCGGACAGGCATGTAGGGATAACGTGAGGCGGCCACATCCACGATGCTTGTATAGGGCGCATCCAGAACCAGCCCGGCTGCCGGGAAAGCCAGGGCCGTGCGCAGGGCCACATTCGTGCCCAGGGACTCCCCATACAGAATGATCTGTCTCGGCTCGATGCCCTGCTGGCGCAGGAACGCCATTCCGGCAGCGGCATCCATCATCAGACCTGCTTCTCCCGGCTTGCCAGGATTACCGCCATAACCGCGATACTCAACAGCCAGAAGCCCGGTGTTTCCTTGCGCCATAAGGGCCAAGCGGCGCGCCCTGCTGGCAATCGTCCCGGCATTGCCGTGCAGATATATGATGACCGGTCCCTGCCCGACCGGCGGCCGGTAATAGGCTGAAAGCGCCAGCCCATCCTGCGTGTGCAGGGTGACGCGGCGCGCGCCGTCAATCAGATCGTCGGGGCTGGCGAGGGGTGTGGTGTCGGCAGGAAAAACCAGACTGTCCTGACGCAGGTACAGAAACGCCCCCATGACGAGATAGGCAAGAATGACGAGACCGACAAAAAGGGAGAGATATCTGATCAATTCAAGGGTCTCGGAACCAATGCGACGATACAAGCGTAAGCAGGGAAATGTGACCTGCCCATCCCCAGATTGTCGAGAGCCGGATCGATGAAATATTTATGGCCCGTACCCGTTTTTCTGGCTTTCCTCTCTACTGCCGTGATGGTGCAGGCTGCCGACAAGGCTCCCCCCAAGCCACTGCGCAGCTATCAGCATCTCTGGACAGACGACAACGGCGTGAGCCACATCGCCCGTTGCCCGGTGTCGAATTTCTTTCTCAAAAGCATGTCGCCGCCTGCCGGACCTCAATGGCAGGACCCCATGGAGCCCCAGACGGCAACCGTGATGATGACCGTGCAGCCGCAGCACTGGAATGGCGCATGGCACCCCGACCCCAAGCCGCAATGGATCATCCCGCTCAAGGGGCGCTGGTGGGTGCGCGCCATGGACGGCACGCGCGCCGAAATGGGGCCGGGCGATATTCTATTCGGTGAGGACCAGAATGTGCGCCCCATGGAAAGCGGCCCCTACAAGGGCAAGAAAGGCCATGACGCCGGCAATGTGGGTGATGATGAAGTAACACTTCTTGTCATTCAGTCCGCCAACCCACCCGAGCGCAACAAGCCTTGCCGCTACCACTGAGGGCCCTGCTCTTTCGTCACGTCAGGCCTTGTGCCCTGCACGCTGCGATCGGGCGGGATCGCGCAAGGGCCATGAACTGTGTCATGATCGCGCCATGACCAGACGTGTGATCACCTCTATCGATGTTGCCCGTCATGCCGGGGTTTCCCAATCGGCCGTCTCCCGCGCCTTTTCCACGACGGCCAGCATCTCGCCGGCCATGCGTGAACGCGTTTTCAAGGCGGCGGAAGAGCTCAACTACAAGCCCAACCGCATACCGGCCATCATGCTGACTGGCCGTTCGGGCATGATCGGCGTCATCGTCGGCGGGCTCGGTAATCCTCTTTACGGTTATGCGCTCGAAAAGCTCTCCGCAGGCATCAGGGAGGCTGGTTTTCAGGTCCTGCTGGTTCAGGTCATTGACGACGTGACGCTCGATGCTGCCCTCGACCAGCTTGCAAGCTATCGCGTGGACGCCCTTATCACGGCGCTGGCAATCGGCACTGAAGAGACGGTTCAGGCCATCTCGGCCCTGAATATTCCGGTCATCTGCTTCAACTCGGCGCTGACGGGGCCCGGAATCTCGTCGGTGCAATCCAGCAACACGAAATCCGGCCATCACGCGGCCACGCTTATGCATAGTCTCAAGGTGAGACATCCCGTCTGGCTGGCAGGCCCCCTCCAGAATGCCGCATCCCGCGCGCGCGAAGCCGGGTTCATGCAGGGCTGCGCTGAACACGCGCTTGAGGTCACCCGGATTCAGGGTGCCGATGACTATCAATCGGGGTTTGACGCCATGTCAGCCGCCCTCGCACAGGGCCATCACCCTGATGGGCTGTTTGCCAGTAATGACCTCATGGGGTGCGGCGCACTGGATGCGATAAGGCAACACACCGATCTGCGTTGCCCGGAGGATGTCGTGGTGATTGGCTACGACAATATCCCACAGGCCGCATGGCAGGCCTATCAGCTCAGCAGCTTCGACCAGCGCCCCGATGCGCTCGTTACCGCGGCTCTGGACATTCTTGCCCGGTCCTTCTCCACCCCGGATGAGCGTCTGTCCGAACGTCACAAGATCGAAGCGGAACTCGTGCTCAGGCGCAGCACCGGGCGGGTGTAATTCATCCTGTAACACTTGAATCCTGCAACCATCTTTCCTTCTGGCGTTAGTTTGCATAGCTATGCATTTCAGTTTGGGATGAGGAGGCTCTGTGCTCCCGTCCGGCCACCCCAGGAGATTGCCTCATGACAGACCGTTCCTTCCGTTCGACCCTGACCGGATCCTTTTCCACCCCCTGCGCGAAGAACCCCACCGTTGCGATGATGGAAGCGGGTTACGCCAAGGCCGGTATCGACGCCCGCTACATCAATTGCGATGTCAAACCGGAAAATCTGGCTGCCGCTATTGCTGGTGCAAAAGCGATGGAGTGGGCGGGATTCAACTGCTCCATCCCTCACAAGATTGCCGTGATCGATCATCTCGATAATCTGGCTGAGTCAGCCAAAATCATTGGCGCGGTTAATTGCGTGCAGATCCGTGACGGCAAACTGACCGGCAACAACACGGATGGAAAAGGCTTTCTGGCTTCGCTGCGCAAGGTGACAGAGCCCAAAGGCAAGACCATCGTCATTCTGGGCGCGGGAGGGGCTGCACGGGCCATTGCGGTGGAACTGGCCCTCGCCGGTGCCGCCAGAATCACCATTGCCAATCGCAGCCCCGACAAAGCTCAGGCCATTGCCCGGCTTCTCACCGAGAACAGCAAGGTCGAGGCCCATGCCATGACATGGGAGGGCGAGTTCGTCGTGCCGGAGGGCACCGATGTGCTGATCAACGCGACTTCCATCGGTCTGGGCGACGCCGAAGCAATACCCGCCGTTAAAATTTCGAGCCTTGGTCATGCTGCCATCGTGGCCGATGTCATCCCCAACCCGCCCATGACAAAGCTGCTGCGTGAAGCAAAGGCACAGGGCTGCCAGACACTCGACGGACTCGGCATGCTGGTCAATCAGGGCATCATCGGGGCGGAACTCGTGCTCGGTGCAAAGCTCTCGCCAGACGTTATGGAAAAGACGCTCGCCACCCTGTTCAGGGCGCAGGACTGACCCCAAACGTCGATGAAGCCGAGAGAGCGCCATGCTGACACGGCGCCTCTCAGGCTCCTGACACCACACGCAACGCGCACCCGTCGAGGAGCAGGATGATGACTGACTCACATGACGCGCAGCCGCCATCGCACCCCGAGACTGTCGAAGTGGCCCTGCGGCGCCTTGAAAAAGCGCCCGACCAGCGTGACCACGCGCATCGTATGGTGGCCCTTGCAGCAGCCATTGCTGCCATTGGCGGACTGCTTTTCGGCTACGATACCGGCATCATCGCCTCAGCGCTGATCTATATTACCCATAGTTTCAGCCTCGACAGCACGGGACAACAGGGCATCGCCGCTGCACTCAATCTGGGTGCCGTGTTCGGGGCAGTCATGAGCGGCCCGCTCTCAGACAGGATCGGCCGTCGCTCTTCGGTGGTAAGTGCCGCACTGGTCTTTATCCTTGCCTCGCTGGGCTGTGCGCTCTCACCGGATGAAACATGGCTGATTGTCGCGCGCTTCGCGCTGGGCTGGGCTATAGGCGCCACAACACAGATCGTCCCCGTCTATGTGGCTGAACTGGCCCCGGCAGAGCGTCGTGGCGGGCTGGTTTCACTCTTCCAGCTCGTTTTCTCGCTTGGGCTGCTCGTCGCATTCTTCACAGGGTATTTTCTCGCCGGGCCTGCCGATTGCTGGCGCCTGATGTTCGGGCTTGGTGTCATCCCGGCGATCTTGCTGGCTCTGGGCATGATGTTTCTGCCCGAAAGCCCGCGCTGGCTGCTCGAACATGGGCGCGAGGCGCAGGCTGTGGCCGTGCTGTATCGCCTGCGCGGTCATCACGAACCCATCCGTCAGGAGCTTGACGCCTTGCGTGATGCACAGTCGAAATCCGCCGACATACCCGGCTGGTCGGCCCTGCGTGCACGCTGGCTCCGCCCAGCGCTGATTGCTGCTATCGGGCTTGCTGCGCTGTCACAGCTTTCGGGCCCGAATGTGATTGTCTATTATGCGCCCATCATTCTTTCCGAGGCCGGGCTGGGCCATGCGGCCTCGCTTCTTACCTCGGTGGGCGTGGGGGTCACATCGACAATAACCACCCTCATGGGGATCATGCTGATCGACCGCGTCGGCCGACGACGCATGCTGCTGGTCATGCTTCCTTTCGCTGCCCTCGCCCTGTTCGGGCTTGGGGCCTTGTTTCTTGACCACGCGCCCCTCGGTGGAACGCGGCTCGTCCTCGTCATTATTGCGTTGCTGGCCTATATCTTCTTCAATTTCGGCTCGCTCTCGGTTGCGGTGTGGCTGATTGCCTCCGAGGTTTTTCCGCTGATCATACGCAGCAAGGCTATGGGGCTCGCCAGCGCCACGGTCTGGCTGTCTGACACGCTGGTCTCGCTGTTCACCCTGTCACTGGTTCATGATTTGGGGCGGAGTGGCACATTCTGGCTTTTCGGCGCCATCAACGCCCTCGCTTTTCTGTTCGTCCTGCGCTTTGTGCCCGAGACGAAAGGCACCACGCTCGAAGCTATCGAGACCCGTTTGCGTGAGGGGCATTTCCGCCCCTGATACGCTTCCCGACCCGAAGCGGGGGGCCTGTAGCTCAGACGGATTTCTGGCGTTTTTCGGCAGCACGACGCCAGAAATTACACAGCACCATGCCCGTAATGCCAGCCAGCATACCGAACGCCGTGGAGCTGAGCCGCGTTGGCGGCAGCAGTGCCATCAGGATACCGCTCGACCCGCCAATGGCGAACGCCATCGTACCCAGCAACGCCGAGGCCGCCCCCGCCTGATGCCCATGATGGGTGAGCGCCAGTACGTTGGCGTTGGGACCAATGAAGCCAAGCATGAAGGTTGTAGTGATAATCAGCGCGCAAAGCGGCCAGGGGTCGCTTTGCCCCACGATATGACTGGCACTGACTGCCAGCAGGATCAGCCCTGACACGAGGCAGGCCACAAGCCCTGCCTGCATGACCGTCGTGAATTCATAACGATGCGACAGACGTCCGTTGATCTGCGTTGCCAGAATGAACCCGCCAGCATTGATGCCAAAGAAAATGGCAAAGGCGCGAGGCGTAAAACCAAGCAGATGCTCGAACAGGAGCGGCGCATTGGAAAGATAGGCAAACATCACGAAAGTGCTGAAGCTCGACAGGGCGGCGGAGGACATGAACACAGGCTCACGCACCAGACTGACATAACGGCGCAGAATCTCGACCGGCGGCAGGGCATAACGCCGCTCGGGCGGGAGTGTCTCGGGCATGACGGTCAGCCAGAGCCCGGCCAGCAAGGCAGCGGCGACGGCACCCGCCCAGAAAATCAGGCGCCAGCTGCCGAAGGCGAGGAAGATACTGCCCAGCGTAGGTGCGAGAATAGGCCCGACGCCAAAGACGAGGGTAAGCTGCGACATCAGGCGCACAGCCTCATGCCCGGTTGCCACATCGCGCACGATGGCACGCGGGATGACACTCGTGATGGCGCCGCCCAGAGCGGCAACCAGCCGCAGAAGACAGAACGACCAGTAGGAACTGGTTGTCGCCAGCGCGATGGTCGCGGCTACATAGATGGCCAGACCCACCACCATGGGCTTGTGTCGGCCAAAGCGATCGGAAAGCGGACCCAGGCAGAACTGCCCGATGGCAAGCCCGATGAACCATGCTGCCAGCGTAAGCTGCGCAGAGCCTGGCCCCTGCCCCAGATCCTGTTCCAGCTGGGGAAAGGCTGGCAGGTACATATCGGTCGAAATCGGACCGATCGTACTGACAAGCCCGAGCAGGATGATCTGCCCGGTGGAAAAACGTATGGCGGGTTGGGTCGATGAGGTCAGCACGGGAAAACCGGGTCCAATCAGTCTTGGCCATCGAGACACGAAAACGAACCAAAGGCGCATGGCGCGCCCTGGCCGTCACCCGGAAGGAGGGCTGAGCCCGGTTTCTCAGGGGGAGTCGTGTCTGTCAGACATAGAAACCTCTTCTCCTCCTCCCCTGCCAGAAAGGCAACCAGCCTTTTTACCCTTACGCCCTGTGCCGCCTGCATATAACAGGTTTGTGTGACTGCCTTGTTCTGCTGCGGAGCTTGACCAGCCCCAACCACGAGGATCGAGCGCCCTCACTGACGCGACCCGGATCGGGAAACCCTCATCGACGAGCGCTCCATGTCATGACATGCGACCTTCGTCCTGTTCCTGCCGCGTGGCTCGCACATACAACAAGAGTGCATGCTTTATCTATACTCATCTCTTTTTTTTGTAAATACTATAATAAAGACGTCTATTATCTTTTAATTCAATATATCATGTATAGACTATCCAAATAATGAAATCGCTGATACGCTCTTTTTTGACGTTCATCATGATCATGACCGGAGCGTCCGGTTATGCGTAGGCCAATGCCCTGCCCCACTGCATCAGTCCTCAGGAAGTGGTGTCAGGCACCCGACTGACCATCAATCGCGCCGAAGGATATTTCGACTGGCAAAGAACGCGTGAGGTATTCAGGTTTCACCCGGTGTTCCACCTCGATTTCGTTTCCTGCATTCCTGATATCGTCTCATTCAATACCGGTGCGTTCGCAACACGTGATCGCCAGATCTTCGAACTCAGTCCACAGGGTTTGAAGCATCGAGGAACTGGCAGGGCCTTCGATCCCGCATTTGACGATCAGGGTGAAACCAGGCGTTGCAACGAATACTCGACAACAGCCGATATCTGCCTTGAGCGCGGTGTCGATCATGCTGTCATCTTCATCGAGAACCATCGCCCGCCCCGGCAACGCATTGAGCTCATCATCTCCAGAACCAGAGCCATACGAAGCTTCGCGTTTCTCCCCTCCCCCGATACGCCCGGAGGTCTCGTCAGTCTCATGATTGATGGTCCCACCGGTTATGATTGCATCACGGCTGACATCTGGCTGCAGTCAGAACAGCCATGGTCAGAAGCACGGTCAAGGCCAGCTCAGACACCATAGAGGAGGCGAGCCGCCCCCCTTTCCAGCACGCGAGCTTTATCCCGTGCCCGGTTTGGGCTACGCCCTGCACAAAGAGAGTTCGCACAGGATAAGAGATCACATGCGCATAGCGATGATTGGCGGCGGTTATGTCGGACTGGTTTCCGGCGCCTGCTTTGCTGAGTTCGGCACCGAGGTCGTGATTGTCGAAGCGGATCAGGACAAGCTGGCCGCGCTCCGCGCCGGGTCCATTCCCATCTACGAACCGGGTCTCGACAAGATTGTCTCGGCCAATGTCGCAGCCGGTCGCCTGAGCTTTACCGATGATCTCGCCACCGCCATCGCGCAGGTCGAGGCTGTCTTCATTGCCGTGGGTACACCGACACGGCGCGGCGATGGCCATGCTGATCTGACCTACGTGTATGAGGCCACGCGCCAGATTGCCCGTCATGCCCGTACGGGTCTGCTGGTTGTGACGAAATCAACCGTGCCGGTGGGCACAGGGCGTGAAGTCGCACGCATCCTGCGTGAGGAACGCCCCGAACTCACCTTCAGCGTGGCCTCGAACCCGGAATTCCTGCGTGAAGGCAATGCGATCGGGGACTTCATGCGCCCTGATCGCGTCATCATCGGCATTGACGACACTGGCGTCGACAAGGGCGAAACTGCCAGCGCCCTCATGCGACAGCTCTACCGCCCGCTTTATCTGATCGAGACGCCCATCGTCATGACCGGTCTTGAGACGGCCGAACTGACGAAATACGCTGCCAATGCCTTCCTTGCCATGAAGGTGACCTTCATCAACGAGATGGCCGATCTTTGCGAAAAAGTCGGTGGCAATGTTCATGACGTGGCGCGCGGTATGGGCCTCGACCAGCGCATCGGCCGTAAATTTCTCCATGCGGGACCGGGCTATGGCGGCTCCTGCTTCCCCAAGGACACACGCGCCCTGACCGCCATTGCCCGTGATGCCGGGGCGCCCTCCCTTCTGGTCGAGGCCACGGTCTCCATCAACGAGTCCCGCAAATCGGCCATGGCCGAACGCGTGATCGCCCTGTGTGGAGGCACGGTCAAAGGCAAGAAATTGGCCGTACTCGGTCTGACCTTCAAACCCGACACCGATGACATGCGCGAGGCCTCTTCCCTTCCGCTCATTCATCGCCTCGTGGAAGAAGGTGCCATCGTTCAGGTTTTCGATCCGGAAGGTATGAAACCGGCCCGCCCCCTCCTGCCAGAGAGCGTGATCTACGCAAATTCTGCCCAGGAGGCCGCAACGGATGCCGATGCGCTGATCGTCCTGACCGAATGGAACGAATTCCGCGCCATCCCGCCCGCCAAGCTCAAAGCAGCGATGCGCGGCAGGGTGATTGCCGATTTCCGCAATATCTGGGACCCCGCCACCCTGCGCGACGCAGGGTTCACCTACCGCTCCATCGGGCGCCCCTGAGCGATCCCGCCCATGAATACGGTGAAGTCAGTTCCCTGACGTCACCGCACTTGGGTCGACCCGGTTTCTGTACCCATGTCCCTGACGCGGTACGGGCCGGAGTCAGGCATGGCAGGGGCAACGCCCCCTGCCATGCATAAGTGAAATGGTTCAGATTGCGCGTTTGGCCATAGCAGCAGCACGGGCTGCCGCCTTCTCTTCATCGGTCCAGATCTTGCGCTCACGTATTTTCGGCACCTTGATCTGCTTCACCGGGCCGCCGCCCAGCACCGGTGCCCGTGCCGTGGAATGGCGTGCTTTCTCGCAATGCCATTCGTGATTTTCATGCACTGTCAGTGCGCGTCCGATCGTGCGCTCCACATCGTGCAACCAAGCGCGCTGCTCGGCATCGCACAGGGTGATGGCCCGCCCGCTCCGTCCCGCACGGCCCGTACGGCCAATACGATGGACATACGCCTCAGGCAGGCTGGGCAGATCGTGATTGACCACATGCGTCACCGTATCGACGTCGATACCGCGTGCGGCAATATCCGTGGCGACAAGAACCCGTGCACGGCCTTCGCGGAATGCTTCGAGCGCCCGTTCGCGCTGACCCTGCGACTTGTTGCCGTGCAGGGCTTCAGCCGTGATGCCCGCTTCGGTAATATGAGAGCAGACCTCATTGGCGATGTTCTTCTGAAGCGTGAACACGACAGCCTGCCCGACATCGGGGGCGCTGAGAAGCGATAGCAGGGCCGCTTTCTTGTGCTCAGCATCGAGAAACATGACTGTCTGCTCGATACGATCCACCGTGGTGGAAGGCGGGGCGATTTCCACCTTCGCCGGATCGCGCAGCAGGCTGTCTACCAGTGCCGCAATGGATTTCGGCATGGTTGCGGAAAAGAGGACCGTATGGCGCTCAGTCGGCGTTGCAGCAACGATCTGCTCGATAGGCTTGGCAAAGCCCATATCGAGCATCTGGTCTGCCTCATCCAGCACCAGGGCTTCGAGAGTGGACAGGTCGCAAAGCCCCTGCTCGATCAGATCCAGCAAACGACCGGGCGCCGCGACGAGAATATCGACGCCTTCCTTCATCGCATTGACCTGATGAAACTGGCTGACACCCCCAAAGATTGTGGTCACGCTGAAATCCAGATGGCGGCCAAATGCCTCAAACCCATCGGCAATCTGGCTGACCAGTTCACGCGTAGGCGCCAGAACAAGAACACGGGCACCGTTTTTCGGCGCGGGACGTGGGTCAGCAGCCAGGCGATGAAGCAGGGGCAGCGCGAAGGAGGCGGTCTTGCCCGTTCCCGTCTGGGCCATGCCCAGAAGATCTCGGCCTTGCAGCAGCAGGGGTATGGATTGCGCCTGGATCGGCGTAGGCGTTTTGTAACCAGCCTCGGCCAACGCCTTGAGAATAGCGGGCGCAAGGGCCAGTTCGTCGAATGTCATGGTCAAGATGAAACAGCGCCTCCGGCGCACAAATTGGTTGCGCCTTGGCGGGCATTTAGACTGTGGAAGTGCTCTTTTGCGGGCGAATGGTCGTCGCGTCAACGCAATCGCGCATTCATGTCCTTATGGTCATCCATTGTGGCAATAAGGATGCGTTTCACGCCTGTCCTGTCCATCGCACAATACCCGGACCGCACTCTCCAGGAAAACGCGCCGGCGTAATACAGCCGATCCAGCAAGGCATTTACACCCCTCGAGGCGACAACAATGCCGAACTCGGGACGACAGCTTATCCCTGCCACCTGTCAGAAAAGCAGCGTGGTACACATCCTGACTGTGTCATCCCTAAAAAAAACCCCTGTCAGGATGCATGCTCGCACATCCTCCTAGCGTCGATCGCGCCAGCATACGGTGGGCAATTTATCCCAAATTATGGTAATTCTCACCACATCAAAACGAGCAAAGGCGGACACTCCTCAGGAATAATAACTTTGGCATGTTTTTTGCAAGATTGAGATCATGGTCAAGATCCCACCCCTTTCAGGCTTCGGTTCCGACGGATTTACGAGCGTTACGCTCGGCGAAGCCATGCGCACGGAGCAGGTGCCGGAACTGGTAATAGGTCAGCCCCAAAGCCGTGGCGGCCTGCTTCTGGTTGAAGCGCGCATCGCTCAGGGCGTGTTCGATCAGGGCACGTTCATAGGCGCGCGTGGCTTCGGTGAAGGTCAGCCCCTCAGGGAGGGAAGCAGGCAAAGGCGCGGATGGAGCTTCACGCGCGGCCGGCGCGGCGGCGTCCTGCACGATGCGCTCCGTCATGACGGGCAGCTTCGTGGCCGTCACTCCCTCGGGGGCGAGAGGACGCAACCAGTCGGGCCCGTTGCGGAAAGGATCGAACACGATGTCATCGAGAGGGCGCTCAGGACGCTCCATACGATAGACGCTGCGCTCCACAACGTTGCGGAGCTCACGCACATTGCCGGGCCATTCGTACTGCATGAGACGCTCGCGGGCCTTGTCGCTGAACCCGGCGAAAAGCTTGCGACCGAGGCTTGCGGTCATACGGGTGGCGAAATGCTCGCAGAGAATCAGGATATCCTCGTGTCGGGCACGAAGGGGCGGCAGCATGACCACATCGAAGGCAAGACGATCGAGCAGATCGGCTCGAAAATCACCCTTGCGGGCCATGTCGGGCAGGTCGGCATTGGTTGCGCCGATAATGCGGACATCGACATGGATGGTCTCGTTCCCGCCCACGCGCTCGAAGCTGCCATACTCGATGACACGCAGGAGCTTCTCCTGAACTGCCATGGAAGCAGAGGCAATCTCATCGAGGAACAGCGTGCCACCATGCGCCTGCTCGAAACGCGAAAGCCTGCGACGCTGGGCCCCGGTAAAAGCGCCAGCCTCATGACCGAACAGCTCGCTATCGAGAAGGGTATCGGGCAGGGCTGCACAGTTGAGCTTGATGAGCGGCCTGTCCCAGCGCGGCGAGAGCAGGGCCAGTCGCGCAGCGACAAGCTCCTTGCCTGTACCGCGCTCGCCGATGATCAGCGCCGGCCGATCAAGCGGTGCGAGACGCGAGATATGGTCGAGCATCTCCAGAAACGCGGGAGATTGTCCGATCGGTGTCGGGTTTTCTTCGTTTCTGGCAGATCGCGCCATTTTCTGGCCAGTCTCATCCGTGGTGTTGCAAGAACTCTATCTTTCACCCCGGATCGTTACGCTTGCAAGAGAAGCCTGTGTTCTCCTGCCCCGATTTCCTGTTAAATTCGTTCCAGCAAAGAAAGATCGTCACATGGGTATCTTCTCCCGCCTTGCGGATATTGTGAACTCCAACCTCAACGCCATACTGGCCAGCGCCGAAGACCCGGAGAAAATGATCCGGCTGATCATCCAGGAGATGGAAGACACGCTGGTTGAGGTACGCAGCCAGGCTGTCACCATGATTGCCGAGCGCAAGGGGCTTGAGCGTCGTGCACGCACGATGGTGCAGGAGGAAGACGAGTGGCTGCGTAAGGCTGAACTGGCCCTGACCCGCGACCGCGAAGATCTGGCCAAGGGCGCACTTGCCGCCAAGGCCACCATCGAGCAGTCGCGCAAGACGCTGGAGCAGCAGATTGCACAGGTCAATGAAAGCCTTGACCAGCAGCACGACGATATCGGCAAGCTGCAGGCCAAGCTGGCGGACGCGAAATCCCGCGAGAAATCGCTTTCGCTGCGCCACAAGGCTGCGACCAATCGCATCAAGACACGCGAGCGCCTGTATGACACGCGCGTGGAAAATGCCTTCAACCGCTTCGAGCAGGTCGAGCGTGCGCTTGACGCCCTTGAGGGGAAGGCCGAAGCCTATGATCTCGGCCGTGGCCCCGGTGGCACACGCAAGCCGAGCCTGCAGGAAGAACTGGCGGGCCTCGAAACCGATATGGCGGTCGAGAACGAACTCGAAGCGCTGCGCGCCAGAATCAAGAGCCGTCAGGGATGAGGACAAGCATGAGACGCGTTGCAAGCAAGGATAGGCCGTCATGAGTCATGGTTCCGGAACCGATCTGGGTGATCTGATCGGCCTCGCTGCGGTTGTGATGCCCTTCGTCATGATCATGTATATCGTGACCATTCGCACGCGCGCGAAGGCGACAGCCAGCAAGTTGCAGGAATCGGACCTCGCTGCGCTCAATATGGCGCATGTGCAGGCGCGCCGCCTTGAAGAACGTGTCGATCAGCTCGAGCGTATTCTGGACGAGGATGTCCCTGGCTGGAGAACGCGGAGCTTTTCATGATGGCAGACTGTCTGTATCGCCGCCCCGCCTCTCGTCACACGCGCCGCGTGGCGCTTGCGGCCCTGCTTCTGGCTGGCCTGGCACCGCTCGGGCCGGGAGGGGCCGGGTTTGACGGCCATGCCATGGCTGCCCCGGCTCATGCCGGTTCGCCGGTCGTGATGGATGCTGAGGATCTCGATCTCAGCGTGCCCTGCCTGGGGCGCTTCGAGATCATGGTCGATCCGGCCATGAGCGACGGGGTATCGATCGACAGCTCTCCCTCGGGTGGGGCGCATCTGACCATGCGCACAGGCAAGACGCAGGGATCGTCCAAGGTTCTGATCACCAGCCGGACCTGTGCTCCCAATGCCCGCGTCTCCATTCTGGTCGCACCGAATGTCGGGGTGATGATCCATGACAGTCATGACACCCATATCATCATTCACGGCACGCTGGCCTCGCTAGAGGCCAGCCTTGAAGCCGGTCAACTCGATGCCGACACCATCCAGTCGCTCGATCTGAGCCTGCGTGGCACCGAGCAGGTCCATATCGCCAGCCTCAACCGCGCCGCGCAGGTGGTCGAGACCGGGGCTTCGGGTCTTGTCGTCGATCACGCCGATCTCGATGCCTTTTCGGCCCAGCTTTCCGAGACCAGCCATCTGACCGTGACGGATGGCCGTTTCGACGTGTTGACCCTCATGGTCGAAAACGCCGCCAGCGCTCGCCTTGGGGGGAGCGCCAATACGGCCACCGTCTCCGCCTCTGGCACAGGCCTCGTCGCCATACCAACGGTGAGCGGTGCCCTGACACGCACGGGCAACGTACAGATCGGCCCGGTCGCCTCGCCACCGCCCGATGCGGGATCACCACCCCAGAGCCCCTCTGCTCCGACAGCCGCACCGCCCGCCCCTCCTGCTCCCGGGGACAAGACCCTGCCGCAGGATCATGCTGCGCAAGGGAGCGTTCCCCATGATAGCGCTACCCCGAGCGGCGCCCCTCAGAGCGGTGTCGCAACGGGAGGCGCTTTCCCTGCCGGAATACCGCAGGGCAGCCCTGTGCAAGGCAATGGGGTTTCTGGCCCGACACAAATTGCACCGCAGGGCATGACGCCCCCCAGCACGCCGCCCCTCCCCCCGGAAACATCAGGCCAGAATGTGCCGACACCGCCCACACCGGCACCTGCTACAGGGAATCCGGGCCAGAGTGGCACGGTAACAGCACCTGCAGCAAGCTCGACTTCGGGCATCGCGACGCCCCCTCCCGTCTCGCCCTCTGTCGCGACGGTGCCAAACACGGGTGTTGCGTCCCAGAGCCCAACAGCGGCCACACCGGGAGTAGCCAACAGTGCGCCGAATAGCGCCGGGCAGCCCTCAGGCACAAACACGCCCGCCACGCAGCCCGTGACGAATGGTGCAGCCCAGAGCAGTCCTCAGGATTCCTCAGGCGCGGCGACGCGTACGACAGGGAGCGTCACGCCCGCTATCCCTGCCGCTCCCTCCGCATCAAAGGGAGATCAGACGAGGTGATCCGCCTGCCCCTGCCCCGTTATCCGTATGCAGCCGTGAGCCGGATCCTGCCGCAGGTCATAGGCCTTACGGGTCTGTGCTTCCTGCTTCCCATCACAGCCCTTGCCGATCCGACACTTTCGAATACGGCCCTTTCGAGCGCGGCCACGCCTCAGGCGCTTCTTGATGCAGCCCCCTATACGCTGCGCCTGAACACCTCATGCACGTCGTCCATCACGATCGAGGGGGCCAGCGAGGGTCAGGGTGACGCTGCCCTGCTGGAGGACCGGGATGGTGGGCAGATGGCAGGGCTGACGATTGCCGGCTCGGGTCATGAAACAACTGTCGATGGCAATCAGTGCGAGCGTGCCTCGACCCTGCATGTCAGACCGGGTACAGCCATCATCGCGTCCATGCGTGGCTTTGGTTCGCTGCATATTTCCGGCGTCAACGGGCCGGTTTCGCTCACTCAGCGTGGCAGCGGCACGATTTCCATCGATCAGGCAACGGCGCTTGTGCTGAACGAGAACGGCTTTGGCAGTTTGCGGCTCGGCTGGCTGAACGGCCCCGCCACCCTGACCACTTCAGGCAGCGGCAGTGTCACGATTGCCCGCGTAGATGCCTCACACCTTACGGCAAACTCGGGAGGGTTTGGCTCCATCACCCTGAATGCCGGGACCATCGGGGCACTCAACGCCGATATTCATGGTTCCGGGCATCTGAAATTCGGCGGAACAGTCGGCACGGCAAACCTTGTCGCTTCGGGCTATGGCGGGATCGACATCGATAGGGTAACGGGCGAACTGCACCAGGAAGCCCATTCCCCAGCGACGATTTCACTCAATCATGCGTCGTCCCTCCGCAAATCGTCTCATGCAAGCCATGCTATCCTCACCCTGCCTGATGGCACCGTCATCACGGCCCATAGTCTGACGCGGCCCGACGGCACGGTTATCAGCTTTGACAATGATGAAAGCGACGACCGGGCCACAGCCGGTGATGACGCGACACCGCGTCACGGCCATCGGCGATGGCTGGGCTGGGGCCTCTTGGCGCTGATCCTTATCGTGTTCCGTCGGCGTATTGCAGGCTTCGTACCGGTGGATTTTCTGTCGCGCATCAGGCGTTCTGCCGGCTCGTCCCATGCGCCCCTGCCCTTGGCGGCGAGCGCGCCGGAAATTGCTACACTGGAAGCCCGTTTGCAGCGTCTCGACAAACGCGTGAGCGATATCGAGCAATGCGTGACCTCGCGCAATTTCCACCTGCATCGAGAATTTCATCATCTCGCCAGAAATCACGGGTGATGCAGAGCGTGCCTGGCGGCGACAGGACAACCGACGCCTGCGTGCGGTCAGCGGGTCCGAACTGCGGCCCCATGAAAAAAGGACAGACGTCATGAGCCGTATCAGCCTGGGCGTTTTTCTCGTCCTGACCATATCGCCCGCCCTTGCAGAAACGAGCTTGCCCACGACACCGGAGGCCGCACTCGCCGCCGCACCCTATACGCTGCATATCGAGGCGGGATGCGCCGCCCGTATTCACGTCCGGGGTGCCGGGGCGCTCCAGCAGAATGCCGACATGCGGGAGGTGCCAGCGGGTCTCTCCTTCGAGGCAGGTCACCACGACGCGTGGCTGACCGGCAACGCCTGCGGTCAGGATGCCACAATTCAGCTACGCGAGGGGGCAGCCATTGTCTCCACCGCGATGAATTACGACAAACTGGATATCGACTGGGTCAACGGACCGCTCTCCCTGCGTCAGGGCCGGGGCGATATCTCGGTCGACAAGGCGAGCGCCCTTCTGCTGAGGGGCAGCGGTCCAGGCGCGCTTTCCCTGGGCACACTGACCGGGCCGGCAATTCTTGCCACCTCCGGGCCGGGCGAGGCGCAAATCGATACCGCGACTGCGCCCTCGGTCGTGATCGGCACGACCGGTCCCGGCGATGTCGTCATACGCGGTGGCACTATCGACCAGCTTGCCGTGTCGTTGTCCGGTCCGGGTGACGCCATCTTTGACGGCGTGGCACGCAACGCCACGCTACGCACCAGCGCTTCGGGCGATATCCGCGTGCATCAGGTGCTGGGAGACGAGCACGCCCATTCGAGCGCGAGCGGCAGTATCGAAATTGCCATGCCGTCCGGCCATGGCGAGCGCTTTACCGGCGTGGTGCGCGACAGCAACACGAATAATGGCACCCGCATCACGCCCGACGACATGCGTCTGGCCGATGGGACACGCATCAACAGCCATCGCCTGATCAAGCCAGATGGCACGATCATCGATTTCGATGCGCTGCGTCGCATGGGAAGTGAGAGTGTTCACGTCTCCACCCCTGAGCCTCCAGAGCCACCAGAGCCACCAGAACCTCCCGAGCCACCGGCAGCGTCAGTCACGTCGAGGGCGGCCCATCCCAGCACGCAACATACGCCCTCCAGCCCATACACATTCGGAATGACCCTACCTACACTGTCCGATAACGGCAGCATGGCCTCCGGGCTGGTTGCGCTGAGTGCGCTGGCCATTGCCTTGATGCGTCGGCGTCTCATCCCGAAGATCATCGCGGCCCTTCAAAGCCATCATCCGGCACTTGCCCGCAAGGTCGAGCCTTTCCTTCTGTCGCTCATGACCCGTGTGTCAGACCCGATGCCACAAACCCAGCTTCCGCAGTTGCTTGATCTGACAGAGCGTCTGCAAAAGCTCGACAGGCGTGTAGGGGCCGTTGAGACCTGCGTCACCTCGCGCGACTTCCACCTGCATACGCAGTTTCGCGATCTGGACCGGCGTCAGAACGGGGCCTGACCGCCCCTTCTGACGCACATGCCCTGCCTTTGGGAAACGCCTGACAGGGCTGACAGAATTCAGCCTTCTCACACCCTGTCTCCCCAATCCGGTTTGTCACAGGTGCCATGCGCGGAAAGGCAGACGATCGGGGTGCATCCTCGCGTCACAGAGGGCTTTGACGTAGCGCGTCAGGCAGGCTAGGGCTTGAAGCATGACCTTCCCTGATGGCAGCTGCTGACCGTGAATTTCCTACTCGATCCCGTTGCGGCCATCGGGCGTGCCTTTCTCGGCATCGTGCGCAAGGCTGGTGCTCTGGCGCTTTTTGCCCTGGCAGGCCTGTCGCATCTGCTGCGACCGCCCTTCTACTGGGGCGTGTTCTTCAACAGCCTGATTGAAATCGCCTTCTATTCGCTGCCAGTCGTGGCGCTGACCGCGATTTTCTCTGGCGGCGTGATCGCGCTTCAGTCCTATGCAGGCTTCGCCCAGTACCATGTGCAGAGCGCCATTGCAGGCATCGTCGTTCTGGCCGTGGTTCGTGAACTTGGCCCGGTTCTGGCCGGTCTGATGGTGGCGGGCCGCGTCGGTGCGGCCATGTCAGCCGAGATCGGCACCATGCGCGTGACCGACCAGATCGACGCGCTGCGTACCCTTTCGACCGACCCGATGAAGTATCTGGTTACGCCGCGCCTTCTGGCTGGTACGCTGGCCCTGCCCTTTCTGGTGCTTATTGCCGATATTCTGGGCGTGCTCGGCGGCTTTACCGTTTCGGTTTCCAAGCTCGGCTTTGACCCGCAGAACTACATCATTGCCACGTTCAACGCGCTCAAGCCGCTGGACGTGCTGGTCGGTCTTTCCAAGGCGGCCGTGTTCGGGTTCATCATCAGCCTGATGGGCTGCTATCATGGCTATACCAGCCGCGGCGGCGCCGAGGGCGTGGGTTCGGCCACCACGGCTGCGGTCGTGGCCGCCTCGATCCTGCTTCTCGCTTTCGATTACCTCCTGACGGATCTGTTCTTCGCCCAATGAGCGCCCTGCCCAAGATCCGCATTCGCGGCCTGACCAAATCCTTCGGCTCCAAAACCGTACTGGATGGCATCGACCTCGATGTCGAAGCCGGAACGTCAATGGTGATTATCGGTGGTTCAGGCAGTGGAAAATCGGTGCTCCTGCGCTGCATCCTCGGTCTGATCACCCCGGATTCCGGCACGATCGAGATCGACGGCGAAAGCGTGCTTACCGCCTCCCCCGCACGACGCGATGCCCTTGTCGAACAGATTGGCATGCTGTTCCAGAATGCTGCCCTGTTCGACAGCATGAGCGTGGCCGATAACATCGTGTTCGGCCTGCGCGCCAAGGGCCGCGGCAAGGCTCACCGCTTGAGTGCGGCACAAGCCCGTGCCCAGGCCGGTGATATTCTCAAGCAGGTCGGGCTCGATCCCTCGGTAGGAGCACTCGCGCCTTCCGAGCTGTCGGGCGGTATGCAAAAGCGCGTGGGGCTTGCCCGCGCCATTGCAGGCACACCCAACATCCTGTTCTTCGACGAACCGACAACGGGCCTCGACCCCATCATGGGGGCTGTGATTGACGGACTGATCGTGGATTGCGTCAAACGCCTTGGCTCAACCGCTGTCGCCATCACCCATGACATGGCCTCGGCGCAGCGTATCGGCGACCGTGCGGCCATGCTCTATCATGGCAAACTGGTCTGGCAGGGGCTGGCGTCAGAACTGATGGACAGCGGAAACGCGATGGTCGATCAGTTTACCCATGGGCGCAAGGACGGACCGATCGGGATGGAATTGCGGCGTTAGAGGATAAAGAAGCGTTCTTTTTTTTGCAAAAAAGAACCAAAAAACTCTTTCCCGTGGTGGGGATCAAACCCCCCCGGTTTTTCTCCGACTAGAATCTGAAAGTCTTTTTGCTTCTTTTTCCCTTGGAAAAGAAGAACCTCCTCCCCGTTCTTGTTATGTTTCCCCATCTGCCCTATCTTCCGATCTGAACCCCATACCGGAAGATGTTCCTCATGGCCAAGCGTCCCACAGCCCGTTTCGTATGCCAGGCCTGTGGGGCAGTCACCAGCAAATGGTCGGGTCGCTGCGATGCCTGTGGCGAGTGGAACACCATCGTTGAAGAGGCCGTCGAGCCTACCAGTCGTGAAACACGCAAGCGCGCCGGTCGCCTCACGCTCATGCATCTGGATGGCGATCTTACTCCCCCGCCACGCATCCAGACCTCGATTGCCGAATTTGATCGTGTGCTTGGCGGCGGTCTCGTTCCGGCCTCTGTTGTGCTGGTGGGCGGTGATCCGGGCATTGGCAAATCCACGCTCCTGCTTCAGGCCACCTGTGCTTTGGCGCAGGCAGGCCGGCGCGTTCTGTATGTGTCGGGCGAAGAAGCGGTGGACCAGATACGCCTGCGCGCGCGCCGCCTGAAACTCGATGCGCCGACGCTCGATCTGGCAGCCAGTATCAATGTGTCCGAAATTGCGGGTTCGCTGGAGCAGGACCGCGTTCATCATGTGGTTGTTATCGACTCGATCCAGACCATGTGGCTCGAGACGATTGAGAGCGCGCCGGGCTCTGTCGCTCAGGTGCGCGCCTGCGCTTTCGAGCTGATCCGACTGGCCAAGACGGTCGGGTTCTCGCTCGTTCTGGTCGGTCATGTCACCAAGGAAGGGGCGCTGGCAGGCCCACGCGTGCTCGAACACATGGTCGATGCCGTCATGTATTTTGAAGGCGATCGCGGTCACCAGTTCCGCATCCTGCGCGCCGCCAAGAACCGCTTTGGTGCGACAGACGAAATTGGCGTGTTCGCCATGACCGATACAGGGCTAACGGAAGTCCCCAACCCCTCGGCCCTGTTTCTGGCAGAACGGCGCGGCAATATTGCGGGATCGGCTGTTTTTGCGGGCATGGAGGGTACACGCCCTGTCCTGCTGGAAATTCAGGCCCTCGTCTCGCCCAAGGCCGGTGAAGGCGCAGCCAGACGTGCAGTGGTCGGGTGGGAAACGGCGCGACTGAACATGCTTCTGGCTGTTCTTGAAGCCCGCTGCGGCCTCAAGATGGCTGGAATGGATGTGCACCTCAACATTGCGGGCGGCCTGCGGATCAGTGAGCCAGCCTGCGATATGGCGGTGGCAGCTGCATTGATCTCGGCCGCGACGGGCGTACCGACATCGGCGGGCTCGACCTATTTCGGCGAGGTCGGGCTGTCCGGTGAGGTGCGTCAGGTCTCGCAAACGGATCTTCGTCTGAAGGAAGCCCAGAAACTCGGCTTCGCACAGGCTATCCTCCCCCGGCGTGTGGCCAGCGGAGGCGCACGCCCGAAACCTCCTGAAGGTCTGGCGCTGAAAGAAATCGGTCATCTTAACGATCTGGTGGAGCTGTTCCAGCCGCTTGACGAATAAGCGCATCGTCCTGAGCCGTCGGGCAATGAGCGTCCGCATAGGATGTGCCGAACAGGTGCAAAAGACTGCCTGGTAACCGGGGCACCCGCTCCTTTTCAGGCCTCGTGCGCAATCACCGCGCCAAGGTCGGCGTTATGGCAGAGGCAACCTCATAAGCACGGGATTTTTGAAAAGCCACGATCATGTGGCCCGAGCAGGACCGCGACACACCTGTTTCCACCGCCCTTGCAAAACCTGTTCAGGCCTGCTTCCTGACCGGAGAAGAACCGCAACTCAGAACCCGAAAAGGGCGAGGCAGGATTTAGGACGCATGACCCGAACTCTGGTGGCTGAAACGCAGCAGGACACTGTGGTCAAGAAGAGCCTGTTTCGTGTCCATGCTGCGCCGATTACCCATGAAGCCGAGGCACTGGCTTTTTTCGAGCGCGTGCGTGTGCCAGATGCCACTCATAATTGCTGGGCATGGCGCATCGGGGGGCGGTATCGCAGCTTCGATGATGGCGAGCCGGGTGGCACGGCGGGACGCCCCATTCTGCAGGCCATCGACTCACAGGAATTCGACCGGGTGGCGGTCATTGTCGTGCGCTGGTTCGGTGGCATCAAGCTGGGCGCTGGCGGTCTCGTGCGCGCCTATGGCGGGGCAGCGGCTTCCTGCCTGAAACAGGGCGAGGCGGTTGAGATCGTGCCAATGCAACGTCTTGGCTTTCATGCCTCGTTCAGCCTGCTGCCCATCATTCAGGCCAGACTGACGGAGTGGGAGGCGACCCAGGAGAGCTGCTGTTTCGATGAGACCGGGGCCACGCTCTCGCTCGACATTCCCCTCTCACGCTCCGGGGTCGTGCAGGCTGTTCTGCAGGATCTGCTGCGCGGCGGCCCGATCCGCGTGCTGGATGATGATGAGCAGGACCTTCCCGGTGAGCAGGATAATCCGGTACGTTAGCGGAACATCATGCAGGCGGTTTGACGCCTCTTCGTTTCCTTCCTACGGTAACATATCATGTTACGATCGTAGGATCCTTGTTCATGCCCGTTTTCAGACACGCTGCGGCTCTGGCAGCTGTTGCCCTTCCCCTTCTGTCTTCCACAGCGCTGGCTGCCCCTGCCAACCCGCTGTTTCAGGCAAGCCCGCTGCCCTATCAGGCGCCCCCCTTCGACAAGATCAAGGACAGTGATTACGTGCCGGCCTTTGAAAAGGGCATGGCCGACCAGCTGAAGGAAATGCAGGCGATCGCCAATAACAAGGCTGCGCCGACCTTCGACAACACCATTGTCGCCATGGAGCGTTCGGGCCAGTTGCTGAACCGCGCCCAGAGCGTGTTCTACGGTGTCTACTCGGCGGACAAGGACGACGCCATGGACGCTATCGACAGCAAGGAAGCGCCCAAGCTCAGCCAGCATCAGGATGAGATCTATCTCAATCCCAAGCTCTTCCACCGCGTCAAAACCCTTTATGACAACCGCGCCAAGCTGAACCTGAACGCCGAGCAGGCGATGCTGCTGGAGGTTTACTACCAGCAATTCGTCCATTCGGGCGCTGAGCTGAATCATGCCGACCAGCAGAAGCTGCGCGCCATCAATACCCAGCTTTCCAAACTCGAAACCACCTATAACCAGAAGCTGATTGCCAGCGCCAAGGCCGGTGCTCTGGTGGTGGACAAGAAAGAGGCGCTCGCCGGGCTCGATGACGGTGCTGTTGCCTCTGCCCAGAAGGCCGCTGAAGGGCGCAAGCTGTCGGGCAAATATGTCCTGCCACTGCAGAACACGACGCAACAGCCCGATCTCGCTTCTCTGAGCGACCGTAGCACGCGTGAAGCCCTGTTCAACCAGAGCTGGACCCGTGCGGAAAAGGGCGACGCCAACGACACCCGCCAGACGATTGCAGAAATCGCCCAGCTGCGCGCCGAAAAGGCCGCCCTGTTCGGTTACCCCAATTACGCTGCCTATACGCTGTATGACCAGATGGCCAAGACGCCGGCAGCTGTGAACAGCTTCATCCACCAGCTCGTGCCGGCAACGGCGGCCGAACAGCATCGTGAGGCTGCCGAGCTGCAAAAGGCCATCGGTGAAGACCATCAGAATTTCACACTCAAGCCGTGGGACTGGAATTACTACGCCGAGCGCGTCCGCAAGCAGAAATTCGATCTCAACCAGAACGATGTGAAGCCGTATTTCGAGCTGCACACCGTGCTGACAGATGGCGTATTCTACGCAGCGAACCAGCTTTACGGAATCACCTTCGAGCCCCGCAAGGACATCCCGGCCTATAACCCCGATGTCATGGTCTTCGAAGTCAAGGACAAGGATGGCTCGCCGCTTGGCCTGATGTATTTCGACTATTTCAAGCGCGACAACAAATCGGGTGGCGCCTGGATGTCGAATTTCGTGGGTCAGAGCGACCTGCTTAAGACGCGTCCGGTTATCTATAACGTGGCGAACTTCACCAAGGCGGCGCCCGGCCAGCCGCAGCTGATCACGTCAGACGACGTGACGACCATGTTCCATGAATTCGGTCATGCGCTGCATGGTCTGTTTGCAAGCCAGACCTACCCCACGCTTTCCGGTACGGCGGTTGCGCGCGATTTCGTCGAGTTCCCCTCGCAGTTCAATGAGAACTGGGCGATGGACCCGAAGGTGTTCGCCCATTATGCCCGCCACTACAAGACCGGCGCCCCGATGCCGGCCGAACTGGTCGCCAAGATCAAGAAAGCCGCGCATTTCAACCAGGGCTATGCACTGGGTGAAATCGTGGCTGCGGCGCAGCTCGACATGTCATGGCACGGTCTCTCGGCCGATGCGCCGCGTCAGGATGTGGATCAGTTCGAAGCCAAGGCACTCAACGAGACCGGCCTCGATGTCGCGAACGTTCCGCCGCGCTATCGTTCAAGCTACTTCCTGCATATCTGGGGCAATGGATACTCGGCCGGATATTACGCTTATCTCTGGACCGAAATGCTCGATCAGGATGTGTTCTCGTGGTTCCAGTCGCATGGCGGCCTGACCCGTGAGAACGGCCAGCGCTTCCGTGACATGATCCTGTCCAAGGGTCACACCATGGATTACGGCCCGATGTTCAAGGCCTTCTACGGCAAGGACCCCGAAATCGGCCCCATGCTGGCCCATCGCGGCCTGGTTTCTGACGGCAAGTGAGAAATCCTCGTTCCACGGGCCTCCTTTTTTGGGCCCCTGGAACCCTATCCTGCTTAAATACAAAAAAGGCGGCCTGTGCATCACACAGGCAGCCTCGCCTCCGGGCATCACGTCAGGCTGATTGCTTCAGATCCATGCAGATGGCTTCGGGCATCCGGTAAGGGCCCGCCTGCCGGATCTCGATAGAGAGTCTGGCAAGCCCCTCGTGCTCCCGCTCCGGGAGTGGCAGCAAAGCACCTCCTGTGGTCCAGCGCATATCCCTGGCAACCCTGGGCTGCCAGCCCGCTAGATCGCTCTGTTCGATATGCGTGCGCACCGGACTACAGACACCACCCTTTTCCATCATGATGGCTCCCACAAGCACGCCCAGAAGACGACGATCGTCGACAAAGGGGCCATAGACATCGCAGGGGCGACTGGCCCGGCTCATGATATGAACAGCGCGCACCGCATGGGGAACGGCGAAATGGACGACGCCATTCGTTCCCCGCAGTCCCTCAATGCATTTGCCTCCATCCGTCACAAGATACAGTCCCGGATCGTCACATACCGGCGCAAGCGGCAGAGACCTCTCGCCGGTTATCAGGCTGGCTCGTGCTTCCAGTTCTCTGTAAAGCGGCTCGACAAACCTGCGCTCTGTATTCAGAGGGGCAGCCGCACTGTTCCAGTCACCCATGAGGACGGGTGATCCGGAACCTGCCTGATCGTGCAGCAAGGCACTATGACCCATACCGATAAGCGACTCACTCAGGGCGCCATTCGCGCGGACGATGGCATGGGGCTCCATACTGATATGGTAGTAATTGAAACAACTCACGGTCTTGTCGTAGAAAATGGTGAGACCATTGACCAGCATTCTCACAGGAACGAAGCACCCGTTGAGGTATAAACAGTGCTCCGAGGTGACAAGCAGATCCTTGTAGGGAACGCCCTCCGACAAGGCTCCCTTGAGTATACGTACCGGCCATCCTGACAAATCGTCGAAAGCGGACGCACAGACATTCGACTGGCCGCAACCGATCGAAGTGATCGTTCTCGTTGACCGTTCGTCAGCGCTATAGACGATGATCTCGTCTCCGGCACGCAGCGATTCGACGGCACGCTCCCCGTCTGGGGTCTCGATCATGGTGCCTGGAAGATAGCATGGCGCAAATTCCACCTTGCCTGAATATGGCCCCATGTAATTCGCCAGATTACTGATAGCAATTGGCTGCCCCTGATATTCCACCGGGATATCGAAGTAATTATACTCTATATAAATATATATCCCATTTTCCTGCCCATTCGTCTTGTAATGGATGACCGTAGTATAATTCGGCATGAACGTTACTGTTGTCTGCAAGCACTCAGACGGATCGATGTATATCGCGAATTTTCCCCTGAGGTAGGTTGGGTTGTTGGCGCTTCCTGTCCACGGCTCAGGAATTGAGTCGTTACACCCGTCAAAAACAACACGTGCATCATCCGAAACGGCTGTATAAATTGTGAGATAGTTCCAATAAGTGGGGCCAAAGACACTGGTATGAAGATCACCAGAGAATTCCCTATAGATCTGCATGGGGGCCTCTTTCACTTTTTTATTATTGATTGCCGCATCACGGTGAGTCGATATATCGCATCATAAATACAATTCGAACATGACTTCTACAAAAATTTCGGTGATTCTGTATTTATCAGATTATTTTACTCATCACCCCCTACACGGCATGGCACCCCAAGCTCGGAGACCTCATGCTTTACTGCAGTAAATCGGATGATCTCCCCTTCCGATAGCAGCGGCTTGATTTCTTGCGATCGGTCACGGGCTATCAACAGCACCGGACCTGAGCTGGATGCGCCCGCAGGGCGGACGACCCAGAGCAGTGATCCCGTTGGGATAGAACAAACTGATCGGGATGCCCTGCCCCCCCTATCAGACCAGGGCATGGAAAGACTTACGCGCCTACCCACCCACTCGACCGCATTTCATCCAGGCGCGAAGCTGTCCGCTCGAACGCCTTTGCATTTTCACCGGTCTGGTACAGCGCTTCTGGCTCTGCCGCGGCACTGGCAAATAATACCGTGTGGTTTTCATACATGACATCAACCAGCGTGATGAAACGCCGCGCCTTATCGAACTGATCCGGCACAAGGGCGGGGATCCCCTCGATGAAAAGCGTGCGAAACCTGCCCACAATAGCCAGATAATCCGCTGGCCCAAGCGCCTCGCCGCACACCGCCTCGAAGGTAAACCACGCCACGTCACCACTGCATGCCGGGACCCTTATGTGACGCGATCCGATGGCCACAGAACCGGGTTCGGCACGGGTATCGGTCAGGGTTTCAAAGCGCTGTCGCAGATGCGCACGGTTTTCTTCCGAATCCGGAACAAGCCATGTCTGTGCATCGATCTCGCGTCCCCGGCGATAATCACGGGCGGAGTCCAGCGTCATTACCGTCATGCAGCCTGCAAAGGCCTCTAGATAGGGCCGCATGGTCGCGCGGTTCTGGACCTGATGCTTCATCAGGTCGACAGGGGCTGTGTTGGATGTCGCGACAACCACAGTCCCCAATGCCATGACCCGGTCGAGCAGACGCAGGACAAGCACAGCGTCGGACATATCGTTGATCTGGAATTCGTCGAAGCAGAGCAGCTCATATTGTTCATGAATCCGGTCCGCCAGCTCGTGCACCGGGTCCTCACGGCGCTCGGCCCGGCTCTGCCCCTTGTGCAGGGCGCGAAGCACCTCCTGCATGAACACATGAAAATGGATGCGCCGCTTTTTGGTGAGACTGACCTCGCGGCAGAACAGATCCATGAGCATGGTCTTTCCCCGTCCCACCTGCCCGACAAGATAAAGCCCGCGGATCGGCTCGGGCTTGCGTCTGGCAAGACGGGAGAACAGCCCCGGTTTTGCTCCTTCGCGCGCCAGGAGCGCCTGCGCGAGCCGGTCCAGAGCAAGTGCGGCTTCCCGTTGCGCGTCATCGGCCTCGATCTGTCCCTGATCGACAAGACGTTGATATGTGCCAAATACCGTGCCGGTCGTCGAGGAAAGCGGGGCGAAACTCACGTCAGACATCGAACTCTCTCTTGTCGCGCATTACCGGTTTGTGCCCCCCTCCTAACACGCCAACGAACAGAACGCGCCCCTTGTGAAATGTCACGCATTGGTGAGGCGCAATATCGGAAAAAACGGGCCAAATCCGTAACATACAAGACAAAATCAGTGCCAATTCTCACATCAATATGCACATGACGAACCATCTGAATGAGACTATGTGGGTAATGTATCGCCCAGCCCGAACACAGAATTCAGAGGTATCGCCATGGCTTCCGACGGACGTGAAGCGTTCTATCACGGCACCGACACAGAGGGGCGGCCCATCAGACGGCCCATGTCGCCGCATCTGGATATCTATCGTTTCCGCCTCTCCATGGCGCTCTCGATCGGCAATCGCATATCGGGTGTCGCCTCGTCCCTCGGTGCAGGTCTGGCTGTGGCATGGCTTGCTGCCCTGGCACAGGGCCCACGCGCCTTTGCACGCGCCCAGCGCGTGGCAACGCATCCTCTGGGCCGGCTGGTGTTTCTCGGCTGGGGCGTCGCCACACTCTACCATTTCGTCGCCAGCATCCGCCATCTGATCTGGGATAGCGGCGCACGCTTCGAGAAGAAGGAAATCGACGAGGACGGGCGGCGTTCGGTCTTTGCCACGGCCGGGCTGTCGGTTGCGCTTGTCACCGCCTTTGTCGCCCTCTCCCGGCTGCGCAGCAAGGGAACAAAAGCATGAACCGTTCTTCCGACATGCGCACGCCTCTGGCGCGTGCAAAGGGGCTTGGCGGCATGGCCGACGGGGCCGAGCACTGGACGGCTGAGCGTATCTCAGCCGTGCTGCTTGGCCCGCTTTCCATATGGGGTGTCGCCCAGATCCTGCGTCTGGCCGGGCACGACCGCGCTGCCATTCTGGCCTGGGCAGGCTGCGTGCAGAATGCTGCCCCGCTTGGGTTGCTGATTGCCCTGACAGGCCGCCATGCCCAGCTCGGACTGGAAGTTGTGGCCTCCGATTATTCGCGTGGCTGGCGGCGCTTCGGGCTGCGTCTGGTCATCCGCCTGAGCACGCTTCTTTTCGTGGCGCTCGGTTGCGCCTCGCTCGCCCGTATCCTCATGACCCGCACGACGGAGACAAGATAATGAGCGCGGAATCCGCCAAGAAATACCGTATCGTCGATCACGCCTATGATGTCGTGGTCGTCGGTGCCGGGGGCTCGGGTCTGCGCGCCACGTTGGGTATGGGCGCCGGAGGCCTGCGCACGGCCTGCGTTACCAAGGTTTTCCCCACACGCAGCCATACCGTGGCCGCCCAAGGTGGAATTGGTGCCTCGCTAGGCAACATGTCCGAGGATAACTGGCGCTGGCATATGTACGACACCGTCAAGGGGTCGGACTGGCTGGGCGATCAGGACGCCATCGAGTTCATGTGCCGCGAGGCCGAAAGCGCCGTGATGGAGCTGGAACATTTCGGCGTTCCCTTCTCGCGCACGGAAGACGGCAAGATCTATCAGCGTCCGTTTGGCGGCCATATGAGCGAATATGGCAAGGCCCCTGTGGCCCGCGCCTGTGCCGCTGCCGACCGTACGGGCCATGCCATCCTGCACACGCTGTATCAGCAATGCCTCAAGCATCGCGTCGATTTCTACGTCGAGTATTACGTGCTCGACCTGATCATGGATGATGAGGGCGTCTGTCGCGGCATCGTGGCCTGGTGCCTCGATGACGGCTCCATTCATCGCTTCAGCGCCAAGATGGTCGTACTCGCAACCGGCGGTTACGGGCGCGCCTTCCAGAGCTGCACCTCGGCCCATTCCTGCACGGGTGATGGTGGCGGTCTGGCCATGCGCGCCGGTGTGCCGACTCAGGACATGGAATTCGTGCAGTTTCATCCTACCGGCATTTTCCCGGCGGGCTGTCTGCTCACGGAAGGCTGTCGCGGTGAAGGCGGTTATCTGACCAATTCCGAGGGCGAGCGCTTCATGGAGCGCTACGCGCCCACCGCCAAGGATCTGGCCTCGCGCGATGTCGTGTCACGCGCCATGACCATCGAGATCAATGAAGGCCGTGGCTGTGGTCCCAAAAAGGACCATATCATGCTGCATCTGGAACATCTCGGCCCGGAATTGCTGCACCAGCGTCTGCCCGGCATCTCTGAAACCGCGCGCATTTTCGCCGGGGTGGACGTGACCAAGGAGCCCGCTCCGGTGCTGCCCACGGTCCATTACAATATGGGCGGTGTACCGACCAATCTGCACGGCGAGGTCCTGCGCCCCACCAAGGACAATCTCGAAGCTGTCGTGCCCGGACTGATGGCGGTCGGTGAGGCTGCCTGCGTTTCCGTGCATGGTGCCAACCGTCTGGGGACGAACTCCCTGCTCGATCTGATCGTGTTCGGTCGTGCGGCTGGCAAGCGTGCTGCCGAGATCATCGATCCCAGCGTGCCGGTACCACCGCTGCCCAAGGAGGCGGGCGAGGCCATTCTGGCCAAGTTCGACCAGATCCGCGAGGCTTCAGGCAAGTTCACCGTGGCGGAACTGCGTGAGCGCCTTCAGCGCATTATGCAGAGTCATGCGGCCGTGTTCCGCAATACGAAATCCCTCGCTGACGGATGCGAGAAAATCCGGGAGCTTTGGAAAGACGCGCAGCATATGGGGCTGGCCGATCGCTCGCTGATCTGGAACAGCGATCTGATGGAAGCCCTGGAATTCGCGAATTTGCTGGCCAACGCGACGGTGACCATCGAAAGTGCCCATGCACGCCATGAAACGCGTGGCGCCCATGCCCATGACGATTATCCCGAGCGCGATGACGAGCACTGGATGAAACATACCGTCTCCTATCTCGATAAGGATGGTGCGGTGAGCCTGCTCTACCGGCCGGTGCGGATGCAGACCCTGACCAATGATGTCGAGGTCTTCCCGCCCAAGAAACGTGTTTACTGAGGAGCCTCACCATGGTTGAACTCCGCCTGCCCAAAAACAGCACGACCCGCCCCGGCAAATTCTATCCGGCGCCTGCCGAAGCCAAGCGCAAGGCCACGTTTCAGGTCTATCGCTGGTCGCCCGATGACGAGTCCAATCCGAGCCTCGACAGCTATGAACTCGATCTCGACAAGGTCGGGCCGATGGTTCTCGATGCCCTGCTCTATATCAAGGACCATATCGACGCGACGCTGACCTTTCGCCGCTCCTGCCGCGAGGGGATCTGCGGGTCCTGCGCCATGAACATCGATGGCGAGAACACGCTGGCCTGTCTCAAGCCCATCAGTTCGATCAAGGGCACGGTCAAGATCAATCCGCTGCCGCATATGCCAGTGGTGAAGGATCTAGTGCCCAACCTGAACGGCGCTTATGCCCAACTTGAGTCCATTCAGCCCTGGCTGAAAAGCGACACCCCGCCGCCGCCTGATACCGAACGCCTGCAAAGCGTGGAAGAGCGCGAAAAACTGGATGGCATGTGGGAATGCATCCTGTGCTTCTGCTGCAGCACGTCCTGCCCGTCCTATTGGTGGAATGGCGACCGTTATCTCGGGCCCGCCACGCTGCTGGCCGCCAATCGCTGGATCATGGACAGCCGCGACGACCATACGGGCGAGCGACTGGAAGCGCTGGATGATTCCATGAAGCTCTATGGCTGCCGCACCATCATGAACTGCACCCAGACCTGCCCCAAGGGTCTGAACCCGGCCAAGGCCATCGCCAATATCAAGAAATTGCAGGTCGAGCGGGAATAGGCTCGACACCCTTGCAGATCAGAAAAGAAAAGGCCGGGATACTCTCCCGGCCTTTTTTATTTCCAAACGTTTATCCAACTTGGCGCGGGCTACGTTCGACATAGGGCCGCGACACAATGGCAGCGAGCAATCCACACGCCGCCGCCGCAGAAAGCCACAATGCGGGCATGGCCCTGTCCTGGGTCTGCAAGATCAACCAAGTGCATACGACTGGGCTAAACCCACCGATGCAGGTGGCTAGACTGTAGGCCAGGGAGAAACCCGTCGTGCGTATACGCGGCGGTACGATCTCGGTCAGCCAGACGATGGCGGCCCCGTTATAGGCACTGTAGAGTATCGCCAAAGCCAGCTCGACACTGAGCAACCTGCCGAAGCTCGGCGCAGCCACCAACCATTTCATCATCGGCCATGCCAGACACAGCACGAGCGCTGTGGCGCCAATCAGCAGCTTCTTGCGCCCGATCCTGTCAGAAACCAGCCCGAAAACAGGGACCAGAACCAGATTGGCGAGCCCCGCGCAAAGCGTGACCAGCAGCGCATCCTGCCGTCCCAGATGCAGCACGCGCGTGCCAAAAGCAGGGCAATAGGCGGTGATTACATAAAACGAGACCGTGCTCATCACACCGGTCAGGATACCAATCAGGCCTACATACCAGTTACGCACCAAAGACACCGCAATCTCCCAAATGCCGGGATGCGTGGCCTGAGAGGAAAAAGCCTCGGTTTCCTGCAGATTGCGCCGCAGGAATATAAGCACAGGCACAATCATGCAGCCCAGCGCGAGAGGAATTCGCCACCCCCAGGCCGACATGACCGGACCGCCCAGCAGGGATGTCAGGCCAAATCCGATTGCCGCGGCCAGCACGACGGCCAACTGAATGGAGGCAGACTGGAAAGCCACGATGAAACCACGATTTTTCTCCGTGGCGATTTCGGACAGATAGACAGAACTCGATCCCACCTCGACCCCGGCAGAAAACCCCTGGATCAGCCGCCCGAGCAACACCAGAAGCGGCGCGAGAATACCGATCCTCTTGTAACTGGGCGTCAGGGCCAGGGTCATGGTGCCAATGGCCATGAGGGTGAGCGTGAGGATAAGCCCCTTGCGCCGCCCGATACGATCAACATAGGCGCCAAGCACGAGCGCGCCCAGAGGGCGCATCACAAATCCTGCGCCAAATGTCGCAAAGGAGGCCATCATCTGGGTCTGCACATCGGCCGTTGGAAAAAATGCGTTGCCGATATCGAGCGCGTAATAGCCGAACACCATGAAATCGTACATTTCGAGCATGTTGCCGCTCGCGACCTGGCCTACGGCCTTGGCAAGACGACGGCGTGAGGGCGGCTCGTTTGTCATGATGCGGGTTCGCTTCTGTCGTGATGGATGTCAGATCTGCCAGGCCGGGGGTTCCGGCCCGCAGGATGAAATCCATCCTAACGACAAACAGGCATCATGCGAAATGATGCAGGCAAAGTGCAGGTATACTGTCAGTACAGAGCAGTTATCACCACGCGCACCCGGCCCTCAGCCGGGCTTGTTCGCCTCGTATTCCTTCATAAGATCTGCCAGGCCGTGCTGACGCTTCGTTTTAAGCCTCGCTGCGACCAGAATCGACTGTGCCTCCCGCACGGCGCGATCAAGTTCAGCATTGACGATCACATGATCGAATTCGCTCCAGTGCGAAATTTCGGCCAGAGCCGCGCCCATGCGCTTGTCGATTTCGGATTCCGCATCCGAAGCCCGCGAGCGCAGGCGGCGATCGAGCTCCTTCATCGAGGGGGGGAGCACGAAAAGGCTTACCACGTCGTCCGGCAGCGCCGCGCGCAGGAGCCTGTGCCCCTGCCAGTCAATATCGAACACCATGTCCCGCCCTCTGGCGAGCGCGGCCTCGACCGGCGCACGGGGTGTGCCGTAACCGCGACCGAACACCTCGGCCCATTCCAGCAACTCCCCTTTCGCGGCCATGTCGCGAAACTGGTCCATGCTGCGAAAATGGTAATGTACGCCCTCTTTCTCGCCGGGACGCGGGGCACGCGTGGTGACCGATACGGAATGGGCAAGGCTGGAATCACCCGCGCGCAGCGCATTGGCGATGGTCGATTTCCCTGCGCCGGAGGGTGCCGAAATCACGAGGCAGACGCCACGTCTTGCTATGGTCGTCATGTCACACCTCCAGTCCCACGTCATCACTCGTGCTGAGCCATAGCCGTTCGGGCAGGATTTGAAAACATGGGAGCATAGGTCCCCCCGCGCCGTGGACAGAGCGCGGCGATTCGTCTGGCGTTCAGGGCCGCCCCTCCCCGTCATCCACTATGAGCGTCATCGTTACAAAACAGCTGTTTTTACGCCACAAAGCGCCTACACAGTTCGACACAATCAAAATGCATCCCGGTCACCACGCATCCCGGTCCTCGTCAGGAGAGATCATGCAGGCTGTCGATATGGAAAACCGCTTTGGCTGGGGTGCTTGCCCCGATGCCCCAACGCCTGATTCAGGGCGTCACTGGCTGATGGCGCAGCTTGAAGGCCTGCAAAGCCGGTCCTGGGGTGCCCTTGGCACGAGCGCCGATGGTCTGGTGGCACTGCGTACGCAGCGACAGGAAAAGCTGCGTGGCAACCCATTGGTCAAACCCATTCTGCAAGCGGAGATAACCGCCCAGCTCGCGGCTGTGCTTGATGGCGTGCAGCCCTTTCGCGAGAGGCTGGTGTGGTTCTGGTTCAATCACTTCACGGTCAGCCAGAAGCAGGATCGTACGAAAGCGGTCATCGGGGCCTATATGCGCGAGGCCATACGCCCGCATGTGACCGGACGCTTCGTCGATATGCTGACTGCCGTCATGCGCCATCCGGCCATGCTGATGTATCTCGACAATGTCGCCTCGATCGGGCCGGACAGTCCCGCCGGCCTGAAGCAGCATCGCGGCCTGAACGAAAATCTGGCGCGGGAATGTCTGGAGCTGCACACACTCTCGCCGGCCTCTGGCTACACACAGAACGACGTCACGAATTTCGCGGCAATCCTGACCGGCTGGGGCGTGGACATGAAAGCCGAGGCACCGGGATTCCGCTTCAATCCCCGTGCCCACCAACCGGGTAGCAAGACGCTGCTTGGCCAGGTTTTCCCCGAGGGCGAGGCAGGCGGCGTTGCGGCCCTGCAGTTTCTGGGTACGCATCCCGCAACGTACAAGCATATCGCCACGCAACTCGCCCGGCATTTCCTGACCGACACCCCGACACCTGCCCAGATCGCCCCCATCATGACCGCCTTGCAGCGTAGTGGCGGCAATCTGCAGGATGCGACCCTTGCCCTTGTCGATCTGGCAGGAGCAACACCGCACGGCAGCAAGCTGCGTACACCCATGGAATATGCAGCCGCCGCCCTGCGTGCCACGGGAACGATACCGGCTCTGACCGGCGCGAATACGAGCAACCCGCACGACCCCCACGCCCCTGCCATGATACTGGCGGCCGCCTGTGCCGCGATGGGTCAGCCGGTCTGGAATGCCCCCATGCCCAACGGGTGGAGCGACCTTGCGCCGGACTGGTCGGCCCCTGCCGATATGATGGCCCGAGCCGACTGGGCCTATCGCTTTGCTGGCAGGCTGACCGAACAGAACCCCGAGACCGTGGCTCAGGTCGCATTAGGCCCCCTGCTACGCCCCGCCACAAATCTGGCCATGCAACATGCCGGATCACGGCGCGACGCTTTCACCCTGCTTTTTTCTTCACCCGAGTTTCAGAGGCGCTGACCCATGATGCTCCGTCGTCGTTCTGCCCTTCTCGGTCTGGCCGCGAGCTGGTCTCTCGGTCGCTCCTCCCTTGCTTTTGCGGCGCCATCCGCCGTCTCGCCCGGTCAGACTCAGGATGCGCGACTGGTCGTGATCCTGCTTCGCGGTGCGCTCGATGGCATGGCGGCTGTCACCCCCTATGGCGACCCCGGGCTCGCTGCGCTGCGCAAGGCGCTTGTCCTGCCTGAGCCGGGGCAGGATCAGGGATTGCTCGATCTGGGTGGTACATTCGGGCTGCATCCCGCCCTGGCGGGGCTGCACGACCTATATGGTGCCGGGCAGATGCTTCCAGTCCATGCCGTTGCCGCGCCGTATCGCACGCGCTCTCATTTTGACGCCCAGGATTATCTTGAAAGCGGGGCGGATCATCGTCTCTCCAGCGGCTGGCTCAATCGTGCCGTTTCTTTCCTGCCAGGGCAGAGGCAGCACCCCGAGGGGCTGGGTCTGTCGCTTGGGCTCGATGTACCCCTGTTATTGCGTGGTCCCGCCCGCATCGGCAGCTATGCCCCGGCGGGCAGCCAGCATCCCACAGACGAGCTTTACCGCCAGATTGCAAAGCTGAATGAGCATGACAGGCTGACCGGCCCGGCCTTTCACAACGGCCTTCTGACCCGTGGTTTTTCAGACAATGCCCTGGCGCAGGGCGCCATGCAGGTCGGACGCAAGGAGGATGGTTTCACACGTCTGGCCTCGGCAGCAGGGCTCATGATGTCACGCGACGACGGGCCACGTGTCGCCGCCCTGGAAATAGGCGGATGGGACACCCATGCGGGCCAGATCGGGGCGCTCAAGGCCCCGCTTGCCCGGCTCGATCAGGGAATAACAACTCTGAGAAACAATCTGGACGCATCCTGGTCACGCACAGTGGTGCTGGCCATGACCGAATTCGGCCGAACCGCCCGCATGAATGGCACGGGCGGGACCGATCACGGCACGGGGGCCGTGGCCTTTCTGGCGGGCAGCGCTGTGCGTGGCGGACGTGTCGCCGGAACATGGCCGGGATTGCGCCCCGGGCAGCTTTTTGAAAACCGCGATCTCGCACCGACAACCGATCTGCGCAGTGTCATAGCCGGAATCCTGTGTGCTCACATGCATCTGCCACGCACAGCGCTCGCGCAGGTCTTTCCCGATGGCACACCCGATCTGATGACAGGCCTTGTAGCGTAGCAATACGCCGGGGCTGAATTGCCCCGGTGCAACAGCCAGTCTCAGGGGATGAGTTTTCGCGCCTGCAGCAGGGTAAACAGATCGGCAAAGGAACGCCGTGTATCGTGATACCCTGTAAAGCCGAACAGACGGCTTTTCGTCATGTCGGTCACACATTCCACCGGGCGGCCCAGATCAGCATCCGTATGCCAGGGCGAGGCCAGACGGGTCAGGTCAGGCTCAACCAGATCATGCTTTTGGGCGAGCGCCGACCATACATCTTCCTTGCCGCCCATCAGGGCTTCGAGCGAGGTTGCCTCACCGGGATAGGGCGCAGCCTCGATGCCAAACCAGTTGGCCAGTTCACCCCATAGGCTCGACCAGCGAAACACGTCACCATTGACCACATTGAAAGCCTGGTTACGCCCGGCCGGATTTGTCGAGGCCCAGTGAATCTGGCTCGCAAGCTGCCTTGCATCCGTGACATCTGTGAGTGCGTTCCACTGGGTAGGGGAACCGGGAAACACGAAGGGCATCCCTGTCTCGCGGCATAGCGAGGCATAGACAGCGAGCGTTGTGCCCATATTCATCAGATTGCCAATGGCAAAGCCGATCACCGTATGAGGGCGATGCACCGACCACGTGAAGTTGAGGCTGCGCGATGCCTCAAACAGCACGTCTTCCTGCGCGTAATAGAAATTCTCGACATCCAGACGCCCCATGCTTTCGCGGAAGGGGGTGACCGGCGGTGCGCCTTTGGCGTAGGCATCGAATGGCCCGAGATAATGCTTGAGCCCGGTAACAAGCGCTGCATGGACAAGAGCTTCCGGCCTGGGCAGCGCCTCGAACACATTGCGCAGCATGGCAGCATTGGCGATGCAGTTCTCACGCTCGGTTTCGCGCCGCGTCCATGTAGTGAAGAACACATGGCTTGGCGCGATATCCGCCAGCGCCGCCTTCAGCCCCTGCGGGTCGAGCGTGTCGGCCTTGATGGGCAACACCGTGGCGGGAAGCGCCTCAATGCGGCGGGCAAGGCCATAAACGGTCCAGCCTTCGGCCACCAGACGATTGGCAAGATTTTGCCCGACCAGACCGGTCGCACCGATGATAAGGGCAGTATGGGTCATCAGAAATACTCCAGCGTCGTTCCTGTCTTTCCGAAGCTGGGGCGAGGGAATAAAAAACACAATCCGGCACCTTTTTGTGCCCTGGTTACCTGAAGGGCTCCATGACCGACCCCACCCCGTCTCCTGATCTGCTGGCAGGCTACCGTCAGGCCCCGTTTGCCGAGGATTGCGCCCCACGACGCCTGCTCAAGCTGTTTTCAGGCAAATGGGTGACCATGATCCTGCATGCCCTGCATATATCCGGGGGGTCAGCCCGCCCTGGCGCCCTGCAGCGCAACCTGCCTGGCTTGTCGAAAAAGATGATGACCCAGACGCTACGCGATCTTCAGACGGCCGGTCTGGTCGAACGGGTCGTAATCCAGACCATGCCACCCAATGTGGAATACAGGCTGACCGCGCTTGGCCAGCGCTTTATCGAACCGCTGGAAATGCTTTATTGCTGGGGTGTCCGCCATGCGGATCTCCTGCAGCAGCTTGGCCAGCAACCCGACTGACCAGCGCCCGAGTGATCCGCACCCGAGTGATCCGCACCCGAGTGATCCGCACCCGAGTGATCCGCACCCGAGTGATCCGCACCCGAGTGATCAGCGTCCTACGAGCGCTTTCATGCTGGCGGGATAACGTTCACCCACAACGTCGATCTGCGTCAGCGCCTCGTCGATCGCCTGCGATTCATCGGAGCCAAGTGCCAGTGTCGCGCCGCCGAGATTTTCCTCCAGACGCGACAGGCGACGCGTACCGGGAATGGGCACGATCCACGGCTTGCGGGCCAGAAGCCAGGCAAGCGCAATCTGCGCCGGGGTGGCCTGACGCTGCGCCGCAATGGCTTCGAGCTGCGTGACCAGCGCCTGATTGGCCTGCAACGCCTCCGGAGCAAAGCGTGGCACGATCTTGCGGAAATCCTGATCGCTGAACTGTGTGCTCGTGTCGATCTTGCCCGTCAGGAAGCCCTTGCCCAGCGGGCTGAAGGGGACGAACCCGATGCCAAGTTCTTCCAGCAGCGGCAGGATTTCCTGTTCGGGCTCGCGCCACCAGAGCGAATATTCGCTTTGCAGGGCAGCGACTGGCTGCACCGCATGGGCCTTGCGAATGGACGCCGCACCCGCCTCGGACAGGCCGAAATGGCGGATTTTACCCTCCCATATGAGTTCCTTGACTGTCCCTGCCACATCCTCCATCGGCACATCAGGATCGACACGATGCTGATAGAACAGATCGATCACATCGGTACGCAGGCGCCTGAGCGCGTCCTCGGCAACCTGACGGATGCGGGCCGGATGACTGTCGAGCCCATCGCCCGGCCTGCCATTGCGAAAGCCGAACTTCGTGGCAATCACCACATCCTTGCGGAAAGGCGCGAGCGCCTCGCCCAGCAGGCTCTCATTGGTGCCGGGGCCATAAGCCTCGGCAGTGTCGAAAAACGTGACCCCGCGCTCATAGGCACCGCGCAGGAAGGTGATGGCGCTTTCATGATCTTCGGCGGGGCCATAACCAAAACTCAGCCCCATGCACCCCAGACCAAGGGCAGAAACCTCGAGTCCGCTTTTTCCCAAAACCCGCTTTTCCATGTTCCGGTCTCTTTCCGATGATTATGATGTGTGTAAGGACCTGTTCAGCCCTGAACCTCAGTCAGCGCGGCGGTACTGTTCGTCGCTCACCTTATCCAGCCATCGGGTGGAAACACCCTCGACGCTCTCGGTAATGGCGACGTGGCTCATCGCACATAGCGCCGAGGCACCGTGCCAGTGTTTCTCATCGGGCTCGAAAAACACGATATCGCCGGGGCGCACTTCCTCTACCGCGCCGCCGTCGCGCTGCACCCAGCCCAGCCCGGAAAGCACCAGAATGGTCTGTCCCTTGGGGTGCGTATGCCAGGCCGTACGGGCACCGGGCTCGAATGTGACCGTTGCACAGGCCAGCGCACCGCTTCCCGAAAAAGGCGCGTCCACACGCACCCTGCCGGTAAACCAGGCGTCATTTCCCTGCGCAGAGGCTGTGCTACCTGAACGTGTGATCTGCATGGTGATCCCTTTCCCGAAATTCCCGGATCAGCCGCCTTGCGGGCGCGACGGGGCGATGAGGCATAAAACCATTATCCTGCGCAAACGATTAGCGCGTATAATCGGCACGTACCTATGTTGGATTTTCATGAATGAAACGCGATGATCTGGTCGATCTGAACGCCTTTCTGGCCGTAGCGGAAGAGCAGAGCTTTACGCGTGCGGCGGCAAGGCTTGGCACGTCGCAATCGGCACTCAGCCATACGGTCAGACGGCTCGAAACCCGCCTTGGCGTGCGGCTTCTGACACGCACCACGCGACGGGTCTCGGCCACCCTCGCCGGTGAAAGGTTACTCCAGACCCTTGTCCCTGCGCTTGACAGTATCAGCGACGAAATCGCTGCCATCAGTGAATTGTCCGAGCGTCCCTCAGGCACGATCCGGCTCACCACCTCCGACCATGCCGCCCGAACCCTGATCTGGCCCGCATTGCGGCGCCTGCTGCCCGGATACCCGGAGATACAGGTGGAACTCGCCATCGATTCAGGCCTGACCGACATCGTGGCCGAGCGCTTCGATGCAGGTGTGCGACTGGAAGAAACCATCGCACGTGACATGATTGCGGTACCGATCGGGCCACCGTTGCGCATGGCCGTTGTGGGCGCCCCTGCTTATTTCGCGCATCAGGCACCTCCCCGGCAGCCGCAGGATCTGTCACAGCATCAATGCCTGAAACTGCGCATGGCCAGTTCGGGGGCGATCTATGCCTGGGAGCTGGAAAAAGGGCGACGCAGCCTGCGTGTTCGCCCCGAGGGGCCCCTGACATTCAACAATGCTCCTATGCTACTCGAAGCTGCACGAGACGGGTTTGGTCTGGCCTGCGTCATGGAGGATCAGATTCTCGATGATGTGGCAGCTGGGCGGCTTGTTCGCGTGCTGGAGGATTGGTGCCCCCCCTTCCCCGGCTACCATCTCTATTACCCGAGCCGCCGCAATACCTCGGCAGCCTTTCGACTGCTTGTCGAGGCCTTGCGGTATCGCGCCTGAAACAGAGCCTCTTGCTCAGTATTCCTGAGCGGTCGGGCGGAACAGGATTTCGTTGATATCCACCGCCTCGGGCTGGCTCATGGCAAACACCACACATTCCGCAAAGGATTCCGGCGGAATGGCGTAATTCTGGTAGAACGCCTTCATCGATTTCGCCGTATCCGGGTCGGTGATGCTGTCTGTCAGCTCTGTCGCCACCGCGCCGGGGGAGATGATGGTGGTGCGGATATTATAGGGTTTGACCTCCTGCCGCAGCCCTTCAGAGACAACACGCACAGCCGATTTGGTGGCGGAATAGACCGCCCCGCCCGGCCCGACCTTATGCCCCGCTACGGAAGACACGTTGATGATATGGCCGCTCTTCTGCTTTTGCATCTGCGGCAGCACGGCGGCGATGCCATAAAGCGTGCCCTTGAGATTGACATCGATCATGCGATCCCAATCCTCGATACGGCGCTTTTCAAGCGGCGAATGAGGCATCAAACCGGCATTGTTGATCAGCACATCCACACGCCCATGCAGCGCGATGGCGTGATCGACCAGAGCCTGCACTTCGGCGCTGCGGCTGACATCGGTTTTCTTGACAGCATAACGCCCGATGGAAAGGGAATCCGCCAGGGCTTCAAGCCTGTCGAGACGCCGAGCCCCCAGAACGATTTTGGCCCCTTCTGCAGCAAGACGTCGCGAGACTGCCTCGCCCAGCCCGCTGCTCGCCCCGGTCACCACAACGACCTTGCCTGCAATTTCCCTGGTCATGATCAGGACTCCTTTCTGTCAGCAAAAACCTGTCTCGCAATGCCCAGCGCGGTCGAGGCGGTAGGCCAGCCGGCATAGAAAGCGAGATGGGTGATGATTTCGATGATTTCCGCCTCGGTCACACCGGTCTCGAGCGCCTTGCGCAAATGAAAACCGAGTTCATTGCCTCGATAGAGGCTGATCAGGCATGTGACGGTGACGATACAGCGCTCACGCGGTGCAAGGCCGGGCCGGGCCCAGACCTCGTCAAAAAGCACCGTATCGGTATAGCGCGCCAGATCCGGCGCAATATCACCAAACGCCTTGCGCGCCGTTGTCGAGGCAGGAATGTTCTGCTCTGTTCGGGGCTCGTTCATGACCTGACCCTCCCTGTCATTATTGGCAAGGGCTTAATCTAGAGCGGGAAAGCCCATGCCAATTAGATCATGAATTCTGCATGGTCCTATATCGACCATTCATGAAACCGGGAGAGGATCAGGCGAGCCATGCCGTGGCCCGCCTTGCCTTCACCCTGCCACCAGCAGACCCGCGAAACATGCCTGTATATGAGCGCGCGCCCGTATTACCGCCGCCAGTGGGGGGGCCTTGTCGGGGTCCTGCTCGGCCTCAACCACCATCCAGCCCTGATAGCCGCTCTGGGCGACAAACGCTGCGAGTGGGCCAAAATCGATGCAGCCATCACCCGGCACGGTAAACACCCCCGCGCGTACGGCGTCATTGAAACTCAGATCATCACCGCGCACACGCTCCAATACCGCCGGGCGCACATCCTTGAGGTGAATATGACAAATACGTGCGCCATAGCGATCGATCAGGCGGCGATAATCGAACCCTGCCGCCATTGCGTGCCCGGTATCGAGCAAAAGACCCACCTCGGTCGAGAGCGCATCGAAAACCTGACAGATTTCCGGAAATGTTTCTGCCACCATCATCAGATGATGATGATAGGCAAGCCGTATGCCGTACCGCGCGCGCAGCATGGCATCGAAAACACTCAGCCGTCCGGCATAGTCGCGCAAGGCCTCACGCGACAGTTTCAGGCGGCGTGACATGGGCTCATCGAGCGGCGCGGCAGACGGGGCCATGGCGCCACATTCACCATAAACCATGACCTGACAGCCCATCGCCCGCAGAAGCTGGGCATGACTTGCGACATCCGCCCATTCCTCCTCCACATCGCGCTCACCCAGCCGGCCCGAATACCAGCCCGAAGCCAGCGCCAGGTGATGGCGCTGCAGAACAGGTGTCAGATCCTCGGCATTGCGCGGATATTTTCGCCCCAGCTCCGTCCCCTCATACCCGGCGGCGGCGATCTCGCTCAGACATTGGTCAAGCGGCGTCTTATTGCCCAGATCCTCCAGCACATCGTTCGTCCATGAAAGCGGGCTGCATCCCAGCCTGACGTTTGGCGGCAGACCCGTGCTGCCTGATGTCTCATCCATCATCACCCCTCCGCTCACAGGTGCTCGTCGTTCCGATTGCCTGAGGCTAGGGCAGAGCGTGGGGCTGGACACGCATAGATTTGATGTGTTCGCATCACTCGGGTGAGATATATAACATCCGTCATAACAGATGGTCGGATATGCCATGTCGCAGCGCGCCACGATCCACGATATTGCCCGGTATTCCGGAGTTTCAACGGCGACAGTCGATCGGGTTATCAATGGCCGCGGCGGCGTAAGACCCGACAAGGAACGTGTGGTGCTTGAAGCCGCCCGCGAACTGGGTGATGGCCGAAGGCTGATCGCCCTTCATGCACGGCTTGCGCGTATTGCTGTTGTCACCCAGCCGCCAGTCAACCCGTTTCATGCGGCATTGCAGGATGCCTTTCGCGTTATCATGCCTGCCTACAGGGAACAGAATATCGCGTGTTTCGAACACCATGCCAGCATCGAGCATCCTGACCGGGCGGCAAGTCTCATCCGCACGCTGGCACGTGAATATGACGGGCTCATCCTGTGTCTGCCCGATCACCCAGGCATCAGGCAGGCCGTAAGCGATGCCTGTGCGAGACTTCCCGTTGTGACGATTGCTTCCGACATCACGGCTCCCGAGCGTCTGGCCTATATCGGCTCGGACAACTACCGTGCGGGTCGTATTGCGGCTGACATGATGGGCCGCCTGCTCGGCCCGCGTGAGGGACGCGTGGCCCTCATTGCGGGGACGATGCATTATATCGGGCATCAGCAGCGCTATGCAGGCTTCATGGCCGCACTCGATGAGCGCTACGCAGCACTCAGTGCCACACCTGCGCTGGAATGTCTGGAAAACGACGACAGGGCAGCCGACGCCGTTCATGCCCTGCTGCAGGAGCATCGCGATATTGTCGGGATCTATCATTTCTCGACCGGGGCCGACGCCATTGCGCGTCTGCTCGAAAAACAGGGCATGGCCGACAGGCTGGTCTTCATCACACACGAACTGACACCCCACCGCGCCACGTTGCTGCGCTCAGGCACGATCGACATTGTGCTCGACCAGAACCCTATGCTCGAGGCGCGAACGGCACTTTCCACTCTCAGCCACTATCTGGGGCGCTGCACAGCCCCTCTTGATGGCCCGATCATTCCCCTGTCGGTCCATACACGTGAGACGGTCTGAGCATTTCATCGGAACTGCCCGTCAAATCCCTGCTTCCCGCCCCGGAAAAGCGAGGTTAGGACCCTATTCTCGTCCGGGACGCGCCCGTGCCGGAAAGTCTTCCGTATCAAAGCGTCGTAACGCAGTGATTTTCGCATCGTCCAGCTTCTGCTCCCTTCCCGCAAACCGGGCTGTGATGAAGTTTGCGAGAGCTGCAATCTGATGATCGGTAAGATCGTGACGAAACGCCGGCATGAAGGCAACGCCATCAGCACCCTGGCGATGCACGCCGGCCAGAATGGTCATGACGAGATTATTGGGCCGGTCGGATAACACGGCTCGGCTCTGCGTGAGCGATGGATAATAATCATCAGCTGTCCCGCTTCCGTCGAGTTGATGACATGCCGCGCAGGCAGCCATATAGAGCGCGGCACCACCTGAAATATCGCGATAATTGCGTCGATCCGCGTAAGCGGCGGGAGACGCCTCGCGTTCGCTCCGAGCGGCCGCGCGTGTCTGACGGTCTTGAGGTGAGTCAATCGAGTAAATGGGGCGTTCATGCGAGGCATTGGCCGGGACAATGGCAGACGCAGAAATGCCCTGGATAGCCGCCTCTGGAACTGAGGGGCGCTTCAGCGTACGCAGATAGGCCGTGATCGCTGAAAGATCCTGAGGAGTCAGGAACCGCAGGGAATGCTCGACCGCCTCGCCCATCGGTCCTGCAGCTACCCCTTTATTGCGGACATGCCCGTCACGTAGATAGGTTTCGATGTCCTGATCCCGCCATGATGCGAGTGGCGCATTCTGCCCGGCAGCGATATCGGGGGCATACCACCCCCCGACCTGAGCCCCTCTGAGCGCATGGCCCGTGCGCGCAGCCATCATGAAGTTGCGCGGCGTATGGCAGGTTCCGCAATGAGCCACAGCCTCGACCAGATAACGCCCCCTGGCCTGTTCCTCCGTCTCGTCTTGCCAACGGGCAAAGACACGACGATCGAGATACAGCCAGTTCCAGACCCGCATCAGCCCTCGAATATTATAGGGAAAACGCAGTGACGTGACCGGCCTTGCCGCGTCTTCGATGGGCTCGATGGCGGTTTGCATATACGTATAGAGCGCGTGAATATCCTGATCCGTCATTGCCGCATAGGAATCATAGGGCATGGCCGGATAAAGAGAGACACCATTCGACGAAACACCGCCGCGAACAGCACGCGCAAACGCGGCCTCGGACCAGCGCCCGATGCCCTGGGTTTTCGATGGTGTGATATTACTCGAATAGATCACCCCCATAGGAGTCTGGATACCATATCCTCCTGCATAGGGCGCCCCGCCAGGCCGGGTGTGGCAGGCAACGCAATCCGCAGCACGAGCCAGATAGGCACCACGATCGAGCACTGTCTGATCTGCGCTGAATGCGGGGCATATCATTGCAACACCAAGCATCAGCAAGGCGCCAGAGTGCCATTGTCTTGCCCGGCGCTGCTTTCTGGGCAGCGTTTTGAAGGATTTGTCTCGCATGGCCCCATGCCGGGACTGACAATCCGCCATGACTCAGATCTCCTTCAGCATGATGGCGGCTGAGCGCAGGGACAGGGCGCAACCTGTCAGGGTCGGATTGACCACTGACGCCGCCGGCATGATCCCTGTCGTGGCGATGAAAAGATTATCGTGGTCATGGCTGCGACCCTCCGCATTCACCACAGAGTTACGCGGGTCATTACCCATGATTACCGTGCCCATCGGATGATCGCGGTTTTCCCATGTCGTGAGATTCTGATCGAAAATCTCGCCACCCAGCAGGCTGAGGAAGCGGGCATAATCGTCTTTGATCACGGCCCCGGCGGCCCGGGCATAATCATTGACGTCGTAATAGATATCCATGAGTGGCAGACCATGGAAATCCCGTTTGCTGGTACTCAGTGTCATACGGTTGCCAGGCTCGGGCAGCATTTCGATATTGGAGTCCATAAAAACCCAGCGCGCCGCCATGTGCCTTATTTTCTCGTCAAGCTCCGGGCCGATAATCCCTTGTGACAGCAGGCGCTCGGTGATCTGCACATTACCGACGAAATTGCCGACTTCGTGACGGATGCAGCCATGAAAACGGCGGAAATCGCCATCGCGCCATTTGAGTACGTCGCCCTGCTGTACCGGGCCGCGGCCCGACCACATGGGTTCATCCGCGATCATCGCCAGAGAAAATGCGTTATGATCCATGAGATTTCGACCCACCATGCCCGAGGAATTACCGACGTCGGACAGGAGCATGAGACGCGGCGTTTCCAGCGCATGGGCTGCAACCATTACCTGGCGGGCCGTCAGACGGATCGATTGCTTTGCAGGCGTATAGTAATGCACCGCCGCAATGCGCTTACCATCCGGCGTCTTTTCCAGACGATAGACTGTTGCATCGCTGACAAGTCTGGCCCCGGCACGCTCGGCCTTCGTGGCGTGGCGGTCACCGCTATACTGAGAGCCTATCGGGCAGATCGGTGAGCAATTATTGTTCCCGACGCATGCCGGTCGATCGTCATACGGATCGGTTGCGCGCCCATTGGGCTGATAGGTGAATGGATACCCTCCCACGGCCACACGATCGCGAAAACGCTGGCTGAAATAGCTGAGCGCCTGGGGCCTTACCGGAAACGGCGCCTGACGTGGAGGGAACGCTGCGCCACTCTTACCGCTGTAATCGGCATTATCATCGCCGGAGACCCCCATCTCGATTTCGGCCTGATGATAGAACGGCTCAAGATCGTCATACGATATCGGCCAGTCGCGCCCCACGCCGTAGAGCGTCTGCAGGCGGAAATCATTGGGAAGCAGGCGCCAGCATGCCCCTCCCCAATGCCATGTGGTTCCCCCAACCATACGCAACATGCCAGGCACATAATCGACAGGGCCGTGATTGGTGATGTAGCCCGGCACAAATGAACTCGGGGCCCAGGGCTCATTTGGATAAGGCTGATTGCGATTGCCGGCATCAGTGCTCACATTCCCGCATTCCCGAAAGCTCTCGACGATCTTCCAGCGTGGTACACGGGTGCCTGCTTCGAGAATAATGACCGACTTACCATTACGGGCGAGGTGATGAGCCGCCAGACTACCGATCACCCCCGAGCCGACCACGATCACGTCGGCATCATAATCATGCTGTACCATCAGAATTCTGATCCATTGCTCTGGGAGACGCTCGCCCCCGCCGGACGGCCATTCGGCAGCCCGCCCTGCTGTTGCCGGTCTTTCTGCTGCCTGTCCTCAATGGGGGGTGGGTCCGCCCAGTATCCGGGGCCGCCACGCGCGTAGGTGGGAATAACTGTCACGTCGATCGTGGGGCGCCACATCAGGGCCCCTTCATAGGTGATGAATACCGGCGTACCTGTCTCGGCGCGTGGCAGCATCGGGCCGACACGCCCCAGATACCAGGCACTCACAATATCGACAGCCACAGCGTGCAGCATTTCATGTGCACGGGCTTCGGAGTGCTGGTAGTCACGCCAGGTTTTTACGCCCGCCTTGCTCAGGGCTGTCGCAAGGGCGCTATAGCGGCCCGGAAACTCCCCGTCGCGCATGACGAGGCCGGACCACACCTGCCTGGCCAATGCCGGATCCAGATCATCGTGACCTATAAGCGTGAAAGAAAGCGCGTGAAACCCGTCAGGACAGGGCACAGCCTCGCCGACAAGCGGGCTGGAACGAGCTTTGCCATACAACGCCACCACAGGAACAAGCGCCATGCCGCACCGCAAAATACTGCGTCTTGTTGCCTCGCCCATAGCGTCATCCCATCTCCGGCACGTCGGAAAACCGGCACTGAGGCACCCCAGGCGCCGCGCATCGATCCGTTGTCCCGTCACACCTGTTTGATCGGGCCTGTATGCCCGGGACTGCTATCTAGACGGGGGGACAGGATCAAAACGATCATCATGATGATCTGATTTCATCATGACGGTGAGACGAGCGTGCGAAAATGCTGGACAAGGTCGAGATCAACAGAAGCCGCAGGAAGCGTGCCACATTAAAGGATATCGCAGCTCTGGCTGGCGTTGGAACTGCGACTGTCGAACGTGCGCTGCACAGCAGGGGCAATGTACGACCGGAAACCTGTCGGCGCATCCTGACGATCGCGCGCGATCTCGAATATTTTCCGACCCTGCCCAACCTGCATCAGGGCGTGTTGCGCATTGATGTATTACTGGTACGTCCGGAAACGCTTTTCTACGCGCGTTTGAGCCAGGCCTTCAAAACGCTGGCGGCCTCTCTGGGCAAGGATATCCAGGTGCATCGCAATTTCGTGGGCGAAGCGGATATTGCTGCTTTTGTCGCCCGTATCCTCGACGCCCCTTACAGACGCTCGGCGCTGGTCATTGCCTGTCCTTCCCATCCCGATATACTCGAAGCGCTGCATCATGTTGCCAGCGATGGGCTGCCTGTGATCCAGATCGTCACGCGCAACCTGCCCGGGCTGCCTTACGTCGGCATCGATAATCACGCGGCAGGGCGTACAGCAGCCCTGTGCCTTACGCGCAGTCTCTCGCAACGATCGGGTTCACTGCTCGCGCTTTGCCATTCCATGACCTATGCCAATCATCGCGAGCGTATAGAAGGTTTTTCCGGTTTCCTCTCCGGGCAGGCTGCGCAGCAGCACCGACTGGCTGACATTCTGTTCGATGGAGATGATCCCGACGAAGCCGCGCGCCTGCTGCATCAGGCCATCCTGGATAATCCGGACCTCATCGGTGTTTATACAGCGGGTGGCGACAACCTGCGTATCGGCGAGGTTCTGCGTCGCCACAGACAGCGCAGCCTGTGCTGGATAGGGCATGAGGTCAACCCGGTGACACGCGCATGCCTGATCGACGGCACGATGAGTTTTGCCATCGATCAGACACCCGAAACCCAGGCCGGCCTGGCACTCCACCTCAGCTTGCAGAAACTTGGTATCATTCCGGCTCTTATTGGCTTCGATCCGCCTCAATTCCGGTTGGTGACCTCTGAAAATATTGGTTAGCGACGCCGAAATATGTCGCTTCATTCTCTACCCGGCATAAGCCCGTGACACAGCACAGAATAAGGCGTTGAAAGCGGCTCGGGCCCTTCGCGTGCGCTGCGCATGCAAACGATGGCAACCGAAGAAGAATCGCGACAATATTACCCGCGGCAGGGTGAAATAAAAAATTAACTATGCAATTCTTCCGTCAATAATGACAGCGCTGCGTGTCGCGGGTATCGTGCGCAACGTGCTGTACGACCTGCCCGCTGATCCTTTCATCGTGCGACGTTGACAGCGCGTGAGCGCTGGCAACCATCACGTCTTTCTTCATGCCAGATTGCGCCCGCTTCGCCCCGCAAGGGCGCTGATATCTGACGAGAACGAGTAGAACCATGTTTCTGAAAAATGCGCTTGTCACCCTGCTCACTGCCACGACCCTCGCGTCACCCCCGCTCGCCATTGCTGCGACGGATACGAGCAGCCTTGCCACGGCCCAGGTGACGATGGTGCCGCAATACACTCTGGCCTGGCCGCATGCGCTCGGGCCCGTCGATATCTTCGTATCCCGTACCGCCAGCAAAGAGGGTATGACCCTCGTGCAACAGCACAATGACAGCAGCGCAGCGCGCGTGATTTCCCCGTTCCCGGGACAGAGGCGTGTCTATTTCTTTATCAAACCGGTTGATGGCAAACCGGGGCAGTGGGTTGCGAACCGCATTCTGCCGCTGGATGGCGTGGCAAACTTTCGCGATATGGGCGGTTATGAAACCGCAGACCACCATCATGTGCGCTGGGGCGAATTCTATCGCTCGGCCGCGCCCGGCGGCCTGACGAGCGCCGATTATGCGCTGGTCGACACGCTGGGCATCAAAAGCGTGACCGATCTGCGCACGCAGGCGGAACAGCAGAAACAGCCGACACACTGGCAGGTCAGCGGGCAGGAAAAACCACCCGCTTTCTATCCCTCGGAGAAGCCTGTTCTGCCGGGTGACATGACGGACAAATCACGTCTGGCGAAGATGGATCAGACCCAGGCCAAGGCGCTGATGGAGGCATTTTATGCAAAGATGCCGGATTACTATGCGCCGGAGCTGAAGGCGCTATTTGCCCGCCTTGTCGCGCACCAGACCCCCACCCTGACACACTGCACCGCGGGCAAGGATCGCACCGGATTTGCCTCTGCACTCATTCTCTATGCTTTGGGTGTGCCCGAGCAGACGATCCTGAGCGATTACGCCATGAGTGGTGATCTGCTTCGCGCGCATATGACGCCCAGCTTCAAGGCCGCGATGAATGACCCCAAAAACGGTGGGGCCATGGCAGCGTCGCCTGCCATGAGTGCGCTGCTCAATTCCGACCCTGCCTATCTCGAAGCCGCCTTTGCCTCGATCCGCAAGCAATATGGTTCGATCAATGCCTATCTGGCCAAGGCCCTCGATGTCGGTCCGACGCAGATCAAGGCGCTGCGCGACGCCTATCTCGACTGAGCGCCCGGCCGAAAAGCGGTATCAAACGGGTATCGGCAATACGTCGGTGCCTTCGGAACGGATATGAGGGCCCACAATGCAGTGTGCCCTCGTTCTATCAAATGGCGCTCTAATGGCGCGACAGTGCACACGCTGCCGATAGAACCTTATCTGGATGTCCCATCCACAAGCGTGGCGCGATAGACGGCCCCGCGAAAGCGATGTTCACGGGCCTCGCGATAGGCGTCGCTTTCATACCAGGCCATTGCGGCTGCACGATCCGGGAATTCGAGAATGACGATGCCTTCGGGTCCTTCGCCTTCCAGACATTCCTGCGCGCCATAGAAGACGATCGGGGTTAGAGGGTGCTTGTCGATCGTTGCAGCCGCCAAACCCGAATAGATATCCATCTCGCTCTGGTCGATCAGGCGTTCCTTGGTGAAAACGATATAGACGCTCATGATGTGTATCCCTTCTGAAATGCGACAGATGATCGGGTCCTATGGACCTCAATGTCCGATATAGCGGCCCGGTCGGTGATAGGCGATCAGCACACCGCTCGTGGCCACAGCGCTGAGAGCCGACAAGGCAGCCTTGTCGAGCGGCAGATAGAACGCTGAAACAGAAAGAATGACGGCATCGATTGTGATCTGCACACGCCCGGCATTGATTCCGCGTGCCTTCTGCAACCACAGGCATATGATGCCCGTCCCTCCGACGCCCGCCTGATGGCGCGCCAGACATAATATCCCAAGCCCGATCATCGTGCCTGAAAACAGGGCAGAGAACAGCGGGTTTATGTAGGACAGGTTCATCACCAGTGGCATTTCCCCGGCGGCGAAGGTCACGCCCAAACTCGCCAGCATGGTTCTGAAGGCAAACCCCGTGCTCATGGCGCGTATGGCAAAAAGCAGGAAAGGAAAATTGATCAGGGTAAACAGATTACCCGGTGAGACAGGCACCAGATAGGACAGCAAAAGAGCGATCCCGGCCATGCCTCCCGTAACCAGCCCAGCCTTGTGCAGGCACAATATGCCCATGACGATCAGGGAACACCCGATGAAAAAGGCGTAGATATCTTCTGCGAGCGAGTGCCGCAGGGCCGGTACGTGCGGCGTGGTCATTTCCGGATCTTGTCCTTGGTGCAGGGTCGGGCGGTCCGCTGTTGCAAGCAGCAGACCGCCGGGTCGATGTCATTCTTCAGGAATGTGCAGGGGGCTAGTTGCCGTAGAGCGTTCCCACGGCATCATGCATCGCCAGCGCGACGGGTGCCGCATCGTAACGCCTCATGCGGACCTCGATGAAATGACCTCGTGAGGTATCCGCGTTGCAGGCGGCAAAAGCGGCCTCGAGCTCATCGCGTGTCGCGACGGTGCTGACGGCCCAGTCGTCGCACCCCAGCGCGGCAGGCAGGAGGTGATAGCGCCACTGGGCGAGGTCATTGTAATAGGTCTCACCGTCCTTGCACAAAAGCCGCTCAATCAGATAGCCATCGTTATTGATGACAACCACGACAGGGTGTTTCCTGAAGCGACCGAACTGGCTCAGTTCCTGGGCCGTCAGCTGATGCGACCCCTCGCCTGTCACAAGGATTACCCGGCGTGACGATGCGGCCATCGCCATACCGAAAGAGGCAGGAGTCGCCCAGCCGATAGACCCCCACAGGGTCTGGTTATGATAGCTCACATCCTCTGGCAGGCGGATTTCCGCCATACCCATTGAGGCATTGCCGGTTTCGGCCGCAATGATATCACCCGGCCTAATGAGCGACTGAAGATCATGATAAAGCGTCGCGGAGGAAATGAAGGGCTCATTTCCCGCAACGGGACGCGCCTGTACAGGCAGTTCGCCCTCGAAACGCCGGATCGTGTCTGCCTGGGCGCAAAGCCCATCGAGGACATCGTGCATCATCACGCCATTGATAATCTCATGACCAAAAACAACATGGTCCGGCATGATGTTGATCAGATGTTCTTCGGAGAGTTTTGCCGTAAACGCGCCGGTGTTGAAATCTGTCTGCTGCATACCGATCCCGAGCACCAGATCGCACCCTTCCACGAAATCGGCGATATTTTCATGAAGCAGATGGCCGTAATAAAGGCCGAGATAGTGCGGGGCGGTTTCTCTCACCACGCTTTTATCGGCAAACATGGTCGCGTGGGGAAGCGCCGTGCGATCGAGAAAATCCTGCATGCGGGCCTGATTGCCAAAACGCGTAGCCAGAATACCCGGCAGAACGCAGGATCGCGCGCTTTTCTCCAGACTGGCGAGAATACGGGCAATGACCGAGCCGAGGGCGTCGGGACTGCTTTGCGCTGGTTGCAGGATGAGTGGCGCAGCCGCCACCACTGGCTTGCCCGCGATATCGGAGGGAATACCGAAATAAATGGGGCGTCGTTCAGCGCACATGGCATGAATGGCACGCTCGACTTCCTGGATACAGTTTTCCGGAGTGAGAATGACGCGGGCGCAGGTAAAATCGGCGGCAGCATTGTAGAAGGCCAGAAAATTACCGTTGGCCAGTGAGTGATGAACCAGCTTGTCGGAGCCCAGCACCGATGAGGCGGGCATACCAACGATATGGACAATCGGCAGGCGCTCGGCAAAAGCCCCGGCGACACCGTTCAGGGCACTGAGCTCACCCACGCCGAACGTCGTGCTCAGAGCCGCAACGCCATTTACGCGCGCGTACCCGTCAGCACTATAGGCGGCATTGAGTTCATTGCAGCTGCCCACCCAAATCATGTCATCGCGGGCACAGACAGCATCTTCAATCGGGAAGGCGTAATCACCTGCGACACCGAACACGTGGCGGATGCCCAGATCGGCAACGCGGTTCAGCAGATGCTCTATGACAGTCACACTCATGGCTTGCCTCTCGTCAAACAAGAACAGGCCGGTCATACATGCTTCGCAATATATAATATAATATGATATTTTTATGCCGAATATAGGATTTTGGCTATGTCGCCTGCGCAGATCACCTTTCGCGAGCTTACCCATTTCCTCGCCGTGATCAGCGAGGGAGGCTTTGTGCGTGCCAGTCAGGCGCTCAATATCAGTCAGCCATCGATCAGCCAGAGTGTGCAGAGTCTCGAGGCCAAGATCGGGGCCAGCCTGATCGTGCGTGGCAGGAAAACCATTCAGTTGACCGAGAAGGGCCAGATATTCCGCCGCTATGCGGAAAGAACGGTCAATGACGAAATAAACCTGAGAGAGCGGCTTTCAGAAACGAGGGAAACCGTGGAAGGCCCGCTGCGCGTGGCTGTCCCTCCGGCCATCGCTTCGATCTGCTTTCCGGCCATTATCGATGTTTTCTGCCGCAGATATCCGGATGTGATGCTGGAAATCGACGAATGTCCGTCCGATCGACTGATACCGCGCCTGCGTAGCGGCAAAACGGAGATTGCAGCGCTCATCCTCCCCGCAGCAGAGCGGGATTTGCGCCTTTATCCGCTAGGGCGAGATCATCTCTCCCTTGTCGTGCCAAGCCAGCACCCGCTGGCCGAAGCGCATCATTGCCGTCTGGACGACATTCTGGACGAACGCATCGTCCTGCTGCGTGAGGATTTCAAGATCAACGATTTCATCATGAGTGCCTTTGCCAGCCATTCGACGCAGCCTCATGTCACCGGGCGCACGAGCGATATCCACCTCCTGATGGCCATGGTGCGGGCGGGGGTCGGGCTGGGGATCGTACCCTCGCTTCTCTGCCGGGATAGCCGCATGAATGGCCTGACCGCCCTCAAGCTTTTATCACCCAGCATCAGCTTCGATCTGGTTATGGCGACACGCAAGGATCGCACGCTCTCAAAAGCAGGCGAGGCCTGGAGGCGCGTCTGCCAGGCGCATTTCATCGAAACTGATACCGCTACCGAGAACTGAGACGCACTTCATGCGTGATATCGCGGCCCGGCTTCGCGTGTAAGTGGCTACGACCTCCCGTACGCCTGTGATGAGCCGGCGTCGTGGTGGCAGCACATACCGTTCCTGTTACGCCTCAACCGCGCGCGGTCTTGTCAGACAGAACAGATAGAGTTGGGGAATGGCCGACAGGGTTATCGCGAGATAACTGCCCCACACCATGAAAACGACGCCCCAGCCGACGAGCGCCATCACGTTCACGAACCCGATCAATTGCAGCGGTGAGAGCACTCTCCTGAAACTCTCGCGTATCGCCTGATATAAACCGAATAATGCGATCAGAAACAGGACATCACCGAGGCTGAGAAATGGTTCAGGATTAGGGTAGGACGCCATGGCCCAGAATGATTCATGCCCATTCCACATTGGTACCCGTCCGTCCATGCTCATCCTTCCTGCGCCGTGCACATTTGCGACCCTTGTTTCGATAAAGATACAATCGGGTGGCAATCCGGATGATGCAATTAAAAAAGGGGCGCCTTGCGGCACCCCTTTCCTGCGAAAGTCCTGAGCTGGTACGATCGACGCGGCCAATCAGCCTTTCTGGGACAGGACAGCGTCCTTGATACGTTGCCCGATCTTCTCATCGACGTTGGACCAGTACTCGAACACACGCGACAGCACCGGCTCCTCGACGCCACCGGCAATATGACCAGCAGCATTCTGGACCAGACGCTCGCGAGCAGCGTCATCCATGACCTTGTTCACCAACGCATTGGCCTGACCGAAATCATCGTCATCCGGGCGCAGCGTGTAGGCCGCACGAACGAACTCACCATCCGCGGCCCAGACGGCATTTTCCGGGAAGCGCTCACCATTGGCCACCGGGCCACCCTTGGAGTTCGGCGCATAAACCGGATCGGACACATTATGCGAACGCATCGTGCCGCCCTTGGAGTAGGAATGGACCGGACATTTTGGGGCGTTGACCGGGATCTGCTTGTAGTTCACGCCAAGGCGGGCGCGATGGGCGTCAGCATAGGCGAAGGAACGCGCCAGAAGCATCTTGTCCGGTGAAAGACCCGTGCCAGGCACATAATTGTTCGGCTCGAAAGCGACCTGTTCGATCTGGGCAAAGAAATCCGTGGGATTACGGTCGAGCGTGAGCTTGCCCACCTCGATCAGCGGATACTCACCCTGCGGCCAGACCTTTGTCAGGTCGAAGGGGTTGATATGATAGGTCTTGGCATCCTCATAGGGCATGATCTGCATCTTGAGCGTCCAGCTCGGGTTTTCACCGCGCTTGATCGCGTTGAACAGATCACGACGGTGATAATCCGCATCGCTGCCTGCCAGCTTGTCGGCCTGATCCTGCGTCAGGCACTTGATGCCCTGATCGGTCTTGAAGTGATACTTGACCCAGAAGCGCTCACCCGCCTCGTTGACCCACAGATAGGTATGGCTCGAGAAGCCATCCATGTGACGCCAGCTTGCCGGAATACCACGATCGCCCATGAGCCACGTGACCTGATGCGCTGATTCCGGGCTCAGCGTCCAGAAATCCCACTGCATGTCATTATCGCGCAGGCCGTTATCGGCACGGCGCTTTTGCGAGTGGATGAAATGTTGGAACTTCATCGGATCGCGCACGAAAAAGACGGGGGTGTTATTCCCCACCATGTCGAAATTGCCTTCCTCGGTGTAGAACTTCACCGAGAAGCCACGTGGGTCACGCCATGTGTCGGGGCTGCCGGACTCGCCAGCCACCGTGGAGAAACGCACCACGGTTTCGGTCTTCTGGCCCTTTTGCAAAAATTTCGCCTTGGTATAGGCGCTGACATCATGCGTGACCTCGAAATGACCGAAGGCACCGCCACCCTTCGCATGGGGCTGACGATCGGGAATCATTTCCCGGTTGAAGGTCGCCATCTGCTCGATCAGATAATGATCATGCATCAGGATCGGGCCGTCGGCCCCGACACTCAGTGAATAATCGGTGCTGGCGACTGGCGCGCCAGAATCGGTGGTCGTGTTCTTCAGACGTTCATCAGACATCGGAGCTCTCCGGTGGTGGAATACGTGTGGCTATAAGCACGTATCCGCTTGCTGGTTCCGAAGATCTCTTATCGAGAATATTTATGAAGAAAGCCCGTAGAACGGATTCAGGATCACACCAACCCTAAATGCGAATGACTATCATTTGGTCTGTATTGTTGTGCCAGCCCGCCATTCTTGCTGGTGAGTCGTCAACGCTCCGAAGATTCGGCAGTTGCACCAGACGACGCACAGAACTTTCCGGTACGTGCTGACATGCTCGCAATGTTCTAAAGAAACAGGAACGAGCCTGACCAGACAGGACGCGGCCCTTTACAGCCCCACCTGAAAACTGGACGCGAAGCGTCGCAACGCGCGCTCGCTATTGCCATCCTCAGCCCAGGATTCGAGCCCGATCACGCCCGTATAGCCCAGTCGCTTCAACGCACGGGCAATAGCCGGATAGTTGATCTCGCCCGTCCCCGGCTCACATCGGCCGGGCACATCGGCCACCTGTATTTCCCCGATATAGGGAAGCGCCTGCTCGATCAGGGCGATCAGATTCCCCTCGCCAATCTGCGCATGGTACAGATCGAGCATCAGGCGCAGGGACGGTTGATCGACGCTTTGCACCAATGCCAGACACTCCTGTGCGCGGCCAAAGGGCACGCCGGGATGATCGACTGCGGCATTGAGATTCTCAAGCACGAACATCACGTCGTTTCTCGCCGCCAGTTCGGCAAGACGCGCCAGCGTGTCACGCGCCTTCATCCACATGCTTCCATCGGCACCGTTCGGACTGGGCCGCACAGGTAGCCCGCGGGAGTCGAGGCCAGTGCCGTGCAGATTAAGCCTTGGTGCCCCCAGCTCATGCGCAGCGCGGATTGACTGCGCCGCCGTGTGCAGCATTTCCCGTGCGCCACTTTCGTCAGCCAGCGTGCCGCGTATATAGCCGGTCATGGACGAGAATTGCGCCCCCGTAGCGGCGAGCCGCCTGAGATCGTGGCGCGTCCAGTCCCATATCTCGATCATGAATCCTTCACGCGCGATATGTCTGACACGCTCGATAAAGGGCAGATCAAGAAACTGCATTTCGGCGCAGACAGCCAGCGTGAAAGGCTGTGCATCCGTCTGATCAGGCAAACCGGTCTCGGGGGGCATCATGGCTCTTCTCCCTGGAGGCGAATGCTCACAATTCTCCAGTCAGGAACTGGGCGCGACCATGGCCGAAGGACCAATGGGCATCGTTGTTCTCGACCACTGAAACCATGACATCCGAAGGGGCCATACCACAGCTTGTCTGGAGTCTCTCAGTCAGACATTTATAGAATGCAGCATTTTTGGCATCACCTCTTGGTCTTGTGAACATTTGCAAAAGAAGAACCTTGTCTGTTCTTGGGATATCGAGACCGGTATCTTCAACAATCAGATGTGTTTTCTTGTGTTCCGAAACGATCTGATAGCGATCGCCACGCGGTACCTCGAACGTTTCGAGCATGGCCTCATGAGCCGCGTCGAGCATCGCCTTGATATCGTCGTCGCTTCGCCCTTCGACCACGTGGAAATGAAGTAGCGGCATTGTTTTTTCCCGAATGGTGGATGCCAGTACAACGCATGACCGGCACCCTGATGATGTGTTGAAGCAGGGACGATGACAGGCGCACCGCCCCATCATCCCTGCGGGGCGTCCGTTGTTGTCCCCCGAGCAGCGTTCCTTGACGGCACCCCGGCGATACGCGCCGAGGATACAGTCTCAGGACGCGTCAGAGCGTGATCCAGCTCTTGTCCCTGTCGGACATCACCGCTGAATCGATGAGGCGCTGAACTTCCCAGGCTTCGCGGAAATCGGGGCTGGCCGGCCTGTTCTGATCGATGGCGCGGATAAACTCGGCCATCTCGATCGTCTTGAGATCGTTGAAGCCCAGATGATGCCCGCCCGCCACGCAGAACGCGCCATAGGGCGCATGCTGCGGTCCGGACTCGATCAACCTGAAGCCGTTGCTGCGCGGATCTTCACCAGCCTTAAAATACTGGAGTTCATTCATCCGCTCCTGATCGAAAGCAAGCGTGCCCTTGCTGCCGGAAACCTGAAACGCAAGCTGCATGTTGCGACCGGTCGCGAGCCAGTTAGCCTGTAATGTGCCAGAGCATCCCCGCTCGAACGAGACCAGCATACGCGCGATATCATCCACTCCCACCTGGCGGTGCTCGCTGGCACCGGGGCTGACGGGACGGGTTCTGATGGGTGTGTCGAGCTTGGCAAAGACCGTATTGACCGGCCCCAGAAGATAACGGGCAATCGCGATGATGTGGCTGCCCACATCGGCAATGGCTCCCTGCCCGCCTGCCGGATCGCAACGCCATGACCAGGGCGTGGCCGGGTCAGCCATGAAGCCTTCGGCGTGGATCCCGTTGAAATCGGTAATCTCGCCCAGTTCGCCCGAGGCGATCATGTCACGGGCATATTTCAGGAGAGGGTTCTTGATATAATTGAATCCGCTGGCGCTGCGCACACCGGCCTTTTCAGCTGCCAGCGTCATTTCCAGAGCGTCGGCCGCGCTGATAGCCAGCGGCTTTTCGCAATGGACATGCTTGCCTGCGGCAATGGCGGCAAGGGCCATCTCCTTGTGAAACAGCGTCGGTGTCGTGATCGAGATCACATCGATTTCAGGATCAGCCACCAGCGCCTGCCAGTCAGTCAATGCCTTAGCGAAACCGAACTGGTTTTTGAACTGCTCGGCCCTGCTGCCATCGATATCAGCCACGGCGTGCAGGACCGGGCGCGAGATATCATCAAAAACGTTGCCTGCAGCCTGATAGGCCAGAGCGTGGGCCTTGCCCATGAAACCTGTGCCGATCAGGCCGACACGAATGGACTTTCTCATCAGATTTCCCCTCGCTCAGACATGACGGGTGGAGTTGGCCGCGACACTGGCCGCCGTATTCGACTGGGCACGATGATTGATCATCGTATCCTCAATTTTCTCGAGGGAAACGCCCTTGGTCTCAGGCACAAATTTCATGACGAACCACAGGGCAAACAATCCAAGGATTGCGAAGAGCCACATGGAGAAGGCGCCATGGAAGTGCTCGGTCAGATATTTGTTTTCGCTCAGCATCGGGAAAAACTGGCTGACCACGAAATTCATGCCCCATTGCGACGTGACAGCAAGGCTGATGCCGACCGCACGGAAACGATTGGGGAAAATCTCTGAAATCAGGATCCAGCATACCGGGCCCCATGACAGGCCGAACATCAGCATGAATACCAGCATCCCTGTCAGCGCCATGAGGCCAGTGGACTGGGTGTAGAGCCCCCATGACACGACGAGCAGACCCAGCACCATACCGATCGATCCCCAGAGCATCAGCGGCTTGCGACCCTGACGATCCACGATCCAGGCGCCGATGATGCAGCCGGCCAGTAGCGCAAAACCGATCCAGATCGTCTGGAACAGCGCAGCCTGAAGGCTCCCGCTGGTCGATTTCAGCACCATCGGGGCGTAATACATCATGACATTGATGCCGGTGACCTGCTGCAGCGCAGCAATGCTGGCCCCGACGAAAATGATCCAGCGTGCACGCGCATCACCCAGAACCTTCGTAAAGCCCAGGGACGATTGTGCGACGGCACCCAGAGACTGCTTGATTTCAGCATGAAGGTTGCGGGCGTGATGCTCATTCGAAATACGGGTGAGCGTTTTCAGCGCCTCGTCGTGACGGCCCTTGAGGACGTGCCAGCGTGGTGATTCCGGAATGAAGAAGATCGTCGCGCAGAACAGGATGCAGGGCACGATTTCAGAGCCGAACATCCAGCGCCAGCCCATATCCAGCAGCCATTCCGGCGTAGCGGAACGCGCGATCAGGTAATTGACGATAAACACAACCACCTGACCGAACACGATGGCGAACTGCTCCATGCTGAGCGCACGGCCACGCATATCCTTGGGCGAAACCTCGGACATGTACATGGGCGAGATAGCCGATGCGACACCCACAGCGATGCCACCGAGCATGCGATAGACCACGAACCAGGTGAGGTCTGTTGCGAGCGCTGTCCCGACCGATTGCAGGCTGAAAAGCAGGGCGCAGATGAACAGCGTCATGCGCCGCCCCAGTTTGTCGGCCATCGTGCCGGAAATCATGGCGCCGACCATGCAGCCGATCACCACGTTGGATACGGCCCAGCCAGTCTGCGCAGGGGAGAGGTGGAAATATTCCTGCAAGGGCGAAATCGCCCCCGAAATGACCGATGTATCGTAACCGAACAGAATTCCGCCCAGAGCGGCAATAGCGCAGATACGCAGGACATAGCCTACGTCATGTCGCTCGGACGCGACCATGACGACGTCTTTTACTCTTCTCATCGAAGATTCTCCTGTCCCGACGGTTTTTCCGCCGGGTGAGACAGTCAGAGACCGGGTTTCAGATGGCCATGGTGATCCTGAGCGCCCTGCGCTGCATCGCACCCCGTTGCGAGAACATGCGACAGACCCGTCCGGCCTCGTGAGATATCAGTTTTCCAGATCGATCGGCTTTCAACCGCCATACAGGCCAGGCCTGGGTGACATGGTAATTGGCTCGATCCTGCCGCTTTCCTGCGCCTTGACGCAGGCATCGGCGGCGACCGACGCGCAATATCCATCCCAGGACGTGGCACCGTTGAGCTTGCCGGCTTTCACACCATTGATGAAATCCTGCACCTCGACATCATAGGCAGCGATGAAACGCTCCTTCCAGTCAGTCATGATTTCAGTGGAGAGCGAGGCCGCCTTGCGCAGTTCCACGGCTGGCGGTGCCGGCAGGCTGGCCTCGCCAAGTTCGCCGACGACGGCGCATTTGATGTCATAGCCGTACTGGCAGTTCACGAATATCTCGACATCGATACGGATGCCTTTTTTCGTCTCCAGCAGGACGATCTGCGGATCGCGCATATGCTCCATGGCCTTTGACGTGCGGCGCGGGAAAATCACCTGCGCGCTCACATAGTCATCGCCGAGCATCCAGCGAAAGACATCAAGCTCATGCACAAGCGTATCGGTAATGCCCATATCGGTCTTGTAATTCGCACCGACACGCTGATTGCGATGGGCTGCGTGAATCATCAGCACTTCACCGATCTCGCCCTTGTCGATCAGAGCCTTGAGGGCGCGATACCCGGAATCATAGGGGCGCATGAAGCCCACCTGAACAAGGCGCTTGCCATGCGCCGCCTCGGCTTCGACGATTTTCAGGCAATCTGCAGCCGTGGTCGCGAGCGGTTTTTCGCAAAACACGTATTTACCGTGGCGGATGGCCTCGAGCACATATTGTGCGTGCGTCCCACCCCAGGAGGTTACGATCACGGCCTCGACTTCGGGCAGGGCAATGAGCGATTCACCATCCTCTGGCACCTTGGCCTGAGAGGCATATTTGTCAGCCACTTCACGGGCTCGCACGAGGTTCACATCGGTAACGGCCACAATTTCCGCGCCCGAGAGTGACTGCATGCAGCGGCGGATATGGTCTTCACCAATCGCGCCTGTGCCGATAACGCCAATTTTGAGAGTCTCGGTTTTGTAAGACATGGGTCTGTGCTCCGGTATGTCGGATCAATAGGGAAGATGGGCCTGGTCGGGATCCATGGAGAATTTCCACACCCGCCGCGGGCCTGCCATGACATTGAGATAATAGAGATCGAAACCATGAGGGGCGCCGACCGGATGGTACCCTTTGGGCACCAGAACAACGTCGCGGTCAGCAATGGCCATCGCCTCGTCCAGCGAACCATCCTTGGTATAGACACGCTGGAGGGCGAACCCGCTGCCGCGCTTCAGGCGGTGATAATAGGTCTCTTCCAGATAGGTCTCGTTCGGGAAGTCATCCGTGTCATGCTTGTGCGGTGGATAGCTGGACCAGTGACCGCCCGGTGTGATGACCTCAACCACCAGCAGCGTTTCAGCCGGGGCCGTATCGGGCAGGATATTGCGCACAAAACGCTGATTGGTGCCTGTGCCGCGTGTCAGTTCACCCACCTCTTCGGGCGGGATCAGCCTTGCCGGATATTTTCCCTTGGCGGGCGACGCGCAAACAGCCAGCTCAACAGGGGTCTCGGCCTCAACGCGCCAGTCTGCCCCGGAGGGCAGATAGACCGACCAGGGTGCTCCGCTGAACGGGTCCATGCGCTCGCCGATCACACCGAAATCCTGATCTGCGCCGATGATGCGGGCCTTCCCGCTGATCAGGACAAGACAGGTTTCGTTCGGGCCGGTACGGTCCGCCACCTGTTCACCCGCCTCAAGCACGCGCACATTGAAGCTGATATAGCCCCAGCCCGCCGATTGCGGTGTGACCGAAACCGTGCATTTCGAATCATCGCGCTTGTGGGAATGGACCAGAAGCTTCGAACTCATAATGCCGCTCCTGTCATATGGCCTGTCGCAATCAGCGTATCGACCAGATAATTTCGGCCCATGCGGGCATAGACGAGCGGATTGGCAATCTCGGGGTCCTGCTCGGCTTCCAGCACAATCCAGCCGGAATAGTCGGGCAGTTCGCGCATGACGCGGGCATAATCGATGCAGCCATCACCCGGCACGGTAAAGACGCCGGAAAGGACAGAGCGCAGGAAGCTCCAGTCATACACATCGGCCTGGGCCCGCTTGAACGGTCGGATATCCTTGCCATGCACATGGCGGATACGATCACGATAGGATCGTGCCAGCTCAGCCGGGTCAGACCCGCCCCATAGCGCATGGCCGGTATCGAGCAGCAGCTTCACCGAGGGGCCCGTCAGATCCATGAAGCGTGCGATATCCTCGCGCGACTGCACCACAGTGCCCATATGATGATGATAGACAAGGTCGATGCCATGATCGGCAAGGAAGTCAGCCACCACGGTCATGCGGCGTGTAAATTCGGTCCATTCGCCGCCCTTCAGATAGGGGCGTGCCGAGAGCGGTGTGTCGATCTGGCCATGAATGGCATTCGAGGTTTCGGCCGCAATACAGACCTTGCAGCCCATACCCTTGAGCAGTTCCAGACGGGGCTTGAGCGCGGCAATTTCCTCATCTGCGCTGCGGGTCAACAGCTCGGTGGACCACCAGCCCGAGATGAACTCGAGACCGAACGGGTCGAGCGCGGCCTTCATGCCTGAAACGGTCTGGGGAAATTTATGCCCCAGTTCCATACCCTGTATGCCCGCCTTGCGAGCCTGGGCCAGGCACATCTCCAGCGTGGTGGATGCCCCCACCGATTGCATGTCATCGTTGGACCAGATGATGGGATTTGCGCCGATCTTGATGGTCATGTCTGCCTCCAGAATGAGGATTGATGCGTCAGAAGGGATCAGTTGCCGATACGCTGGGTGCCACGCTGGCGCTCATAGCTCTCGCGGGCCTTGCCGACCTGGCTTCGCGGCGAGACCTCTGGCACGGCCACATCCCACCAGGCGCCCCCATCGGTAGTCGTGGGTGCGGGATCGGTATCGATCACGATCACCGTGGTGCGGTCGGCAGCGCGGGCACGCTCGACAGCGGCTGTCAGGGACGGCAGATCGGGCACTTTCTCGGCATGGGCACCGAGCCCGTGAGCGAGTTGCACAAAGTCGATCTTGAACGGCTGAACCTGCCTGCAATCTTCCCATAGATTGTTGAAAGGCGCCCCGCCACATTCCTGCTGAAGGCGGTTGATACAGCCATAACCGTGGTTATCGAGCAGCACGATGATCAGCTTCTGATCGAGCACCACCGAGGTGGCGATCTCGGCATTGAGCATCAGCCAGGATCCGTCTCCCAGCATCACGATCACCTCGCGCTCCGGGCAGGCCATCTTCACGCCCAGTGCCCCGGCAAGCTCGTAACCCATGCAGGAAAAGCCATATTCCATATGGTATCCGCCCGGTTGTTCAGCCCGCCAGTGCTTTTGCAACTCGGCAGGCAGACCGCCTGCGGCGCAAACCACCGTATCGGTGGGTCGCCCTGCCCGCTGCACGGCGCCAATCACCTGGGCATCGGTTGGCAGGGAGGTCTGGCTCGCATCGGGCAGCGCCTGATAACGCGCCGAGATGTCCATCCAGTCGCGATACGCACGCTCGGCCTTGCCGGTCCATTCCGGTATGGCTTTCCAGTCTTTCAGCCCTGCTTCGAGGGCAGAGAGCGACTTGCCGGCATCGCCCACCACGGCCAGTGCCTGATGCTTGGTGGCATCGAAAGGCTGGATATTGAGCGAGACGATCCGCATATCCGGGTTGGCGAACAACCCCCAGGAACCCGTCGTGAAATCGGCAAGACGCGTTCCGACGGCAATGACGAGATCGGCCTCGGCGGCCATTTCATTGGCGGCTGAACTGCCGCTCACCCCGATACCCCCCATGTTGAGGGTGTTCGACGTGGGCAGAGAGGACCGACCGGCCTGTGTCTCTCCAACCGGGATACCCTTAGCCGCGCAGAAAGCCGCAAGCTGCTTTTCGATCCCGGCATAAAGGACGCCGCCCCCTGCAATCACCAGCGGCTTGCGCGACTGGCTGATCAGGGCAATGGCCTCTTCCAGTTCGACTTCGTCGGCAACCGGGCGGCGTATGCGATGGATGCGCTCTGCAAAGAAGCTTTCGGGATAATCGAAGGCTTCTGCCTGCACGTCCTGACAGAGCGAGAGCGTCACCGGGCCACATTCAGCCGGATCGGTCAGCACGGTCATGGCGCGGTTGAAGGCCGGAATGATCTGCTCGGGACGTGTGATACGGTCGAAATAGCGCGAGACAGCCCTGAAGCAGTCGCTGGCACTGACCGTGCCATCGCCGAAATCCTCAACCTGCTGCAACACGGGATCCGGAATACGATTGGCAAAAACATCGCCCGGCAGCAGCAGGACAGGCAGACGGTTCACATGAGCAACGGCAGCGCCGGTAACCATGTTGAGCGCACCCGGCCCGATCGAACTCGTGCAGGCCATGACCTGACGGCGGCGGGCGGCCTTGGCGAAAGCCGTGGCCGCATGGACCATGCCTTGCTCGTTATGACCACGCAATGTCGGCAGGATGTCACGCTGCGCATGAAGCGCCTCGCCCAGACCGGCGACATTGCCATGACCGAAAATGGCCCAGACACCGGCAAAAAAGGGCTCGATGCGCCCGTCGATCTCGGTTTTCTGCGCCATCATGGCCCGAACAAGGGCCTGGCTCATGGTCAGACGGATGGTTTTCATAGGCGTATACTCTTCCCTGACGTCACGCACTGGCCCCGGAGAGCACCGCCTGATCGCGGGACTCCCAGGCGGTCACGAAGGCCTGAAACCGGCGCGCCATTTCGGCCACGGCCTGGTCGTCGGTTGTCTTGCCGGCAAGCCAGTCGCGGGCAGGCTGGGCGAAAATGGTGCGACCGATTGCAAAGCCCTTGACCCAGGGCGTCGCGGCAGAAGCCTCGAAGGCTTCCATCAGCTCCTCGGCTGGCGCATCGAGGCCAAGAATGACCACGCCACGGCAATGCGGATCGCGCGCCTCAATCACAGCACCGATTTTCTCCCACGCCTTCCTGTCGCGCTGCCCCTCGAGCTTCCACCAGTCGGGGCGCAGCCCGGTATCGTAAAGACGCGAAAGGATGGACGAGACGGTATCGGGATTAAGCGCGCCGTTCTTGCCCGCAATGATCTCGATCAGAATTTCCTTGCCCAGCTTGCGGCAGGCATCCTGGGCCCGGATCAACTCGCGCTCCTGACGCTGCTTCAGTTCCTCAGGATCATCGGGGTGGTAGAAACACAGGCACTTGATCACCTGCTCACTCGGCCACTCCACCAGATGCGCCCCAAGCGACCCGCCGCACTCGAAATCGAGCGGACGCGAGCCGGTTTTCTCGATAGGGCGTGCAGTCCATAGCCCGGCATGAGAGGCCTCGAACAACGCATCCTGCCCGTAGCGACCATCCATGAATACACCAAAACCGGCACGCCCCTGAGAGACAGATTTTGCGGCTTCGACAGCGAGTTTCTTGAATTTGGGAATACGGTCGAATGAGGCTCCCACTGCCGTGGCAATTTCCTCAAGCTGCAACCGGTGGTCGCACGCAAGCGCCATGATGGGCGTTGTCTGCTGACGGCGCGTCGTGACCCAGTGCAGGTGATTGATGGCAGTGTCGCGACGCAGGGCGCGCTCATTGCTGCCCTTTTCGAGGAAGTAGCTCAGTTCCTCCCATGTCGGAATTTCCGACGAGCACAGAAGGCGCGAGACAGCAAAGGCCCCGCAGGCATTGGCGAAGCGACAGCACTCGGCAATCTTCTCGCCCCTGACCCAGCCGCGCAGGAAGCCCGACATGAAGGCATCGCCCGCCCCGAGTGTATTATAGACCTCAACCGGAAAGCCGGGGCCCGAAATACCGTCTTCGAGCGTATCGGGAATGGCACCATCGAACACGACACATCCCATCGGGCCACGCTTGCAGACGATCGTGCCACTGGAAACAGCCCGGATGGCCCGAATGGCCTCAAGCGTATCCTCGCTGCCCCCTGCAATATGCAGCTCTTCCTCGGTACCGACGATCAGATCGCATTCCGGCAGGATTTCCATGAGATGCCGCGTGACATTCTCGGATTTCACATAGCGCGACTCACCATCGCCAATGCCGGCCAGACCCCACAGATTGGGGCGGTAATCCACATCGAATACCACCTTGCCGCCATGCGCATGCACAAGATCCATCGCCTTGCGCTGCGCCTTGGCCGAAGCCGGGCGCGAGAAATGCGTGCCGGTCACGACAACTGCTTTGGCGCGGGCGATCAGTGCGGGATCGATATCGTTTTCGTCCAGCGCTGCATCGGCACAATCGGTGCGATAAAACAGAAGCGGGAAGTTTTCACGATCACGCACCCCAAGAATGGCGAGCGCCGTAAACCGATCGGGATCGACGCGCACACCATCGGTGCACACACCCTCGCGCTGCAATTGCTCGGTGATGAAGCGCCCGAAATGCTCATGACCCACACGGGTGATGATGGCCGATTTCAGGCCGAGCCGCGATGTGCCGATAGCGATATTGGCCGGGCAACCACCGACTGCCTTGCTGAAACTGGCCATATCTTCCAGCCGGCCACCAATCTGCTGCCCGTATAGATCGACTGAGGAACGTCCTATGGCGATGATATCGAGATCCTGTCCGCGCATCCCCGACTCCTGCAAGCATGTTACGTTGCGCATGATAAGAACATACATTCTGTTCTTGGTCACGTCATAGAACGTACATTCCCTAATTTTCTTTAACTTCGCACGCTGATGTGATTAACTGCGTGGCAAGGGCGTCATGAGCGACCGGGACACTTCGCCCGGATGCCCGGTTTTGCTATGGAATATCCATTCCCTTTTGCGGATCACCTTGCCTTGACCGATATTGCTGAAGACGCCGTGCCGACCCAGTCCGATTTTGACGCGTTCCACCATCGCCTGCGCCAATGCTATGCGCAGCTTCCCAAGAGGCTGGTCCAGCTTGCTGATTTCGTGACCGAGGATCCCGATGAAGTGGCGCTCGGAACGGTCAGCTCCCTGGCAAGACAGGCCGGCGTGCAGCCCTCGACCGTCGTGCGTTTTGCCCGCACGCTGGGTTTTGGCGGCTTTTCGGAAATGCAGGCGGTTTTTCGTGACCGTTTGCGCGTGCGCAACGTGACCTATCGCGAGCGCGTCAATGCGCTGCATCGCGTCGATGGCGAGCCGCTCGAAGCCTCAGTTATTTTCAATGGTTTTTACGAGGCAGCGCATGACTCCCTGCGTGCCTTGCAGGCCCATCTGCTGCCTGAACGGCTTGAGGCTGCTGTCACCACCATGGCGCAGGCCAACTGCCTCTATCTCCTGGGGCTGCGCCGTTCCATGCCAGTCATACGCTATCTGTCCTATCTTCTGGCAAAACTCGATATTCGCCATCAGATCATTGGGCTCGAAACCGGTATGGAAGAGGAAAGCTTTGCCCATGCCGGACCAGAGGATGCAGCTCTGGTGCTGAGCTATACGGATTACGCACCCCGCACGATCGAGCTGTTTCAAGCGCTCGAGGCGCGCCATGTGCCGGTTATCGCCATGACGGACAGCGCAGCCAGCCCGGTCATCCCGCAGTCAGGCCTGTGGCTGGAAGTGCATGAAGCCGATTTTCAGGGATTTCGCTCCAACGCAGCCTCGCTGGTGCTCGTTTCAACCCTTGCTGCCGCCATTGCCGAACGCCGGGGCTAGGCGATCAGCAGAGCGCGCCGGCGTACTGGAAATCCCGCATCCGGCTTCAGACCAGGCGGCCTGTCACGCGTGGGCTGATAGTGGAGATCGTCTTGTCATTGGGCGAGAGGGCAAGCGGCGGAAAAGCGCCATAAGCCTCTAGCTGGGAAAAATAATAGGACGTCACGACGTCGATACCGACATTACGCACCATCCGATCCAGACCGAGTTGCTGATATTCCTGCGCCCGCAGCGGCAGACAACATTCGAGCAGCCGGCGCGCGCCCTTGGGCGACACCACATAGGCGCATAGACCGAACGCCTGAAGCAGACGATAGGCAACGCTCTGACGATCCTGCGCCACAAACGATGCAGCGTTTTTCTGCATGCGCCGCTCATCAAACGTGATCACGCTGCGTGTCACGCCTGGCAAGGCGTCGATCGTGATCGGTGCATTGAAATTATAACCCAGCAGGACAACGTCCCACTCGGGCGGAAGGGTCGCGATCAATCGCGCGGATTCCGCCTCGAAGTTTCGGCACAACAGGGCGTCATCCTCGAAAATCATCAGTGCTTCGTTCTGATGCGCTGCATGGCTCCACAACCCCAGATGGGACAAGGCTGCCCCTATGGCGCCAGGCTTATAGACCAGCCCGGCATCGGCCATGCCACGCTCGACCAGTGACGCGAGCGGGATATCGCGCCCCTCTGTTCCCTCAACGCGTTCAATATCGGGCATATGGGCATTGGCAAGCCGAAATGCCTGCAGTCTCTCCGTATCACATGCCCTGTTGATGACGACCCTGCGCATAATACTCCCCTGCCATACCTGCCACCATTGCAGGAAAGCCATTCTAGCATAATGCCGGGCGACGGGAAAAACGCAGGGGTAAAATCATACCGGGACACTGACAGACAGTTGCCCCATGGGGCGAGCCACATACCCGTCAGGGCTTGCGCAGATCACCCAGCCGCGCATGAGCGAAGCAGTCAGTACCCACGCTGGTGGTCATAGAGAAGCGACGGATTTCCCCCGCGTTCCATCTCACGAATAACCTCCGCCACATAACGGACCTGTTCCTCCCGTGAGGCTTCGGAGGCCACGTGGGGGGTCAGCGTGATGGCCGGGTGATCCCATAGCGGCGAATGCGTAGACAGGGGCTCTTCGGCCACCACGTCCAGCACGGCACCGCAGAGATGCCCCGCATCCAGCAGGGCCAGCAGATCGGCCTCTACCAGATGATCGCCACGACCGACATTGATAAGCCCTGCACCGCGCGGCAATTGCGTTAGGGTTGCCTCGTTCAGGAGGTGTCGTGTCTGGGGGGTGCTGGGCAGGAGATTGACCAGCAGATCGGCCTGACCGAGAACATGCTCAAGCCCTTGCGACCCGCTGAAAAGACTGACAGGCCCGTCTGCGGTTTCCCCTCGCGAGCGACGCCAGGCGCAGACTTCAAATCCGGCACGCGCTAGGCTTTGCGCCACCACCGCCCCGATCTGCCCATAACCGAGCACAGCGACGCGGGTATTGGCGCTGGTACGCGAAACCAGATTACGCGCCCATTCATGCCGCGCCTGCTGCAAGGCCCATGTCCGGGCATCACGCAAGAGGGTCATGCACGCCCATAAAACATAATCGGCCATCAGCCGCGCCGTATCGCCACCCCCCATGCGCACGAGCGGCACATGACGGGGAAAGGCCGGACTTCTGACGAGGTGATTGACGCCTGCGCCCGTGCACAGGATACCGTGCAGATGCCCCATGGCGCGCAAATCATCGTCATCGGCCTCCCAGACCAGCGCATACTGCGCCGCATCACGGGGCGTGGCAGGATCGAACCAGGACAGGATCTCGATATCGGGCGCATGGGTGGCAAAGGAATCGCGCCAGCCTGCAAAGGCTTCCGGCCCATCAGCACTGATGATCAGACGTGGTGCCATGAATACGCTCTCCTGCCTGCATCAAAAAACATGATACCGTGTCGTCAGGCCAGACTGGCACGTCTGAGCGGCATCGTCATGCAGTGTATGCTGCCACCGCCTTGCGAGAACTCGTCAAGTTCAGGCTCCAGCACGGTCAGACCATGATCGCGCAACATGGCGTTGACGCGGCGCGAATGTCGGGGGCTCACCACACGCCCCTCACCCAGCGCCAGCACATTGCACGCCATATCACGCATGGCCTCCTTGTAGGTCACGGGAAGAATACGGATGCCCTGCGCCTCGAACCAGGCAAGGTCTTCATCCTCCAGCACATCCGTGACGCCAATGGCGAGGCCTTCGGTCACCATCGTGAAAATCACATCCAGATGCAGGAAATGCTCGGGGAAATGGACCATGCGGCATATCCAGCCTGCCGCTTCGAAAGGCTTGAGAAAGGCCTGCGCCCCCTCGACGGTTGTACGGCCGCCACTGACACCCACCACAACCAGGCCGGGACGGATGATATGGATATCACCCCCCTCGACATAACCCTCGGTGCAGTATCCGGTGATCTCGTCTTCGGCGTAAAAAGCCTCGATCCCCTCCTGCTCGGGCTGGCGCTCGGGGCGCATCAGGCGCGTGACAACCGTGCCCCATGGGGTCGTTTGCGACGAATCGCGTGTATAGACCTGATAGGGCTGGCCCTCCCGCGGGGTGAGGAAATGGCAATGAACGCCAGCCTCTTCCAGCACGTGTACCAACCCGGCAAATTGCGCTTTCAGCTTTGCCGGGTCCGGACGTGCGCCCGTGGCAAGGGTGCGTATGGCGATATCGTTGCTCGGGTTCCAGGTGTAGAAATCAGGCGGGCAGAGCAGCACATCCGACAATGTTCCGGTTTCGCTATCAATGAACCAGCGATTGGCAGTCATGCACGGCGCTCCTGTTGAAGGCAGACCCGGCGGGGCAGGTTCTGCCGGCTGCGACCCTGCCTGACGCAAGGCCCGATGAGGCATCTGGCAGGCCATCAACGCCCGTCAGGTATGAGCGAGGCTAGAAGCCACTGGATCATTTCTCAATTACAATGAGATGGAGTTTGGTTTGGCGTTTCATAAATTATCGCCTGCGCTCCACCCGGCATACTCCCTGTAACCGACCTGGCTTTTGCCAAAGCCCGACAGAAGGCTGGCAGATGAACGGTTGATCGTGTCGCAAGGGGAGATATCATCACGTGTTTGCTGAAGCAGGATTCCCGCCTTTGTCACGTATCCGCCCCAACGCCACGCCACGACGCCCACCTCGCGCCAGCGGGTTTCAGGGGCGTATCGCCGAGGTCGATCTGCGCCTTCTGCGTGTCTTTGCCTGCGTGGCCCAGCATGGCGGTTTCGCTGCGGCAGAACTGGCGCTGGGCAAGAGCAAATCCTCGATCAGCATTGACATTGCCGCCCTTGAAAACCGGCTGAGCATGGTGTTGTGCCACCGTGGGCGCGCGGGTTTTGCCCTGACGAATGAGGGCCAGGGGGTACTCGATGCCACGACGCGCCTTTTTACCGATATCGATCTGTTCCAGCAGCGCATCAATGATGTCAGCGGAACGCTCTCGGGACGGTTCTGCCTCTATCTGCCCGACAACATCCAGTTTCATGGCGAAACCGCCCTGTTGCGGGCCATCCAGATCTTTACCAGCCGCTATCCTGCGGTTGAGATGGATGTGCGCTCGGCCTCGACACGCGATGTGGAATTTGCCGTGCGTAACGGGACGGCAACGGCCGGGATTACGCTCTATCCGCACCAGCAGCCCGAAATGGAAGCAACCGCCCTCTTCAGCGAACGGTCCAATCTTTACTGCGGCGCCCGCCATCCGCTTTTTGACCGCCCGGAAGACACGATCGATATCGCCGCCCTCGCCGAGGCACGCATGATCAGTGTCAGCGATGCCGCATCTTCCCCGCGATGGGATGAACTGCGCCCCTCCATGAATTTTGCGGCGCGCGCCGATAATATCGACTCACGCGCCCTGCTGATCCTGTCGGGCATGTATGTCGGTTTTCTGCCCGAGCTGTTCGTGACGCAGATGGTCCAGCAGGACAGGCTGCGCCATATCGTGTTCAATGACCTGCATCTGGTGAATCATTTCTACTTCCTGATACATCCCACCCCGGAAAACGGGCTCATGGCCGAAACCTTCCGCGCCATTCTGGAAGAGACATGCTGATGCGCCGCCTCATCGCCTGCCTCGCGCTGCTGGTCGTGTTCCTCTCGCCAGCTTCAGGCTATGCCCAGGAACGCCCGGCCTTCATCGAAAACGGAACGCTGCGTATCTGCACCAATCCGACCCTGCCCCCCATGACATTCGTCAACGGGGCAGATCTCTCGGCGCTGGACGGGTTCGATATCGCGCTGGCGCGTGAGCTGGGCGCCTATTGGCATGTCCCCGTTCAGTTCGAGACGATGGATTTCACAGGGCTTTTCCCGAGCCTCGGGGCGGGGCGGTGCAGTCTGGTCATGAGCGGGGTGCTCAAACAGGCGTCGCGCGAGCGGCTGTTTGATGCGGTTGCCTATCTCGAAACCTCGCCGGTTGTGGTGGCCCCCAGCCAGATCGCTTCGGTAAGTAGTTTCGACGCCCTCGCGGGGCAGAGCCTCGCTGTTGAATCAGGCACGAGCTATGCCGCCCGTATCGAGGAAATCAACCAGGGCCTGGCTGCACGCGGCAAGGCCCCGATCATGCTTCAGCAATATCCGAGCGAAGATCAGGTGGTGCAGCAGGTTCTGGTTGGACGGTCACAGAATTTCCTGAGTCAGGATGTCGAGCTTTTCTATCGACAGGCCCAGCTGGGCAGCAAGCTCCATGTCATCTTCACCCCTTCCCTACCGGGCTATTCGGAGTTCGCGATCTATCTGCGCCGCACCGGGCAGGACAAGGCGCTGCTGGATGGGGCCATCGCCACGCTGAAGCAGCAGGGCAAGATCGCAGCCCTTGAGAAAAAATGGAATGTCGGCCCGGCTGCTCGAGCGGCGCTCGGTGTGCACAGTGAAAGACCGCGCTTCAACACAACCACGTTTTTCTCAGCCCTTTTTTCGATGGCGTTCCTCAAGGGCGCCGTCATGACGCTGGCGATTGCGCTCGCCTCTCATGCAGCGGCCATCGTTATTTCCATTCCCATTGCCCTGAAACTCAATGCCCCGCGCTCACTCTGGCATCCTTTCCTGCGGGCCTACGTCGCCGTTTTTCGTGGTGCGCCGACATTGCTGCAGCTTCTCTTCATCTGGAATGCGCTGCCGCAATTCTTTCCGGTATTTCGCGAGAGCTGGTTTTCGCCTTTTCTGGCCACATGGATCTGTCTGTCGATCAATGAATCGGCCTATCAGGTCGAGATCAATCGGGCGGCGCTGAGCGCCATCGACCCCGGACAGCTGGCAGGGGGGCAGGCTCTGGGCATGAGTCAGGCACAGATCTACCGCCATGTGATCTTTCCCCAGGCCCTGCGCGTGGCACTGCCGCCTACCATCAATGAATTCATTTCACTGCTCAAGACAACCTCGCTGGCTTCGGTCATCTCCCTGCAGGAGCTGCTGTTCATCACGCAGGTTCAGGTGGCGCGAAGCTTCGAGTTTACCGAATATTACGCTGCGGCGCTGGTCTATTACCTTGTGATGGTATTTGCCTTCCTGCACCTGCAAAAGCGCATTGAAACACGCTTTGTCTGGGCAAGCCGCGCCGGGAGCGCCGCCAGACCCGGGATGACCACGGAAAACCCTGCAGACAGGGCAGCGGCTGGCACCGCAGCTGTGGAGACATCAAACCATGTTGCATAATCTGCCCCCCAACCCCGATTGCGCCCTCAGCCTGCGCAAGCTCAGCAAATTCTATGGCGAGTTTCTCGCGCTGGACCGGGTGAGCCTCGATATCGATCATGGCGAGAAAATTGTCGTTCTGGGGCCATCAGGATCAGGGAAATCGACCTTTATCCGCACACTGAACCGTATCGAGCCCCATGATAGTGGGGTGCTCATGATCGATGGTGAGGTGATCGACAACAAGACAAGCCTGCCCCTGCTGCGCGGGGCAGTGGGGATGGTGTTCCAAAATTATAATCTCTTTCCGCACCTCACCGTGCTGGAAAACTGCACACTCGCCCCGCGTCTTGTCCGCAAGGCCCATCGCGATGCAACGGAATCGCTCGCCCGAGGCTATCTGGAGCAGGTGGGTATCGGCGAACAGGCCGATAAATACCCGATCCAGCTTTCAGGCGGGCAGCAGCAGCGTGTCGCGATTGCCCGCGCCCTGTGCATGGCGCCCGATATCATTCTCTTCGACGAACCTACTGCGGCTCTGGACCCGGAAGCCATCAAGGGTGTGATCAGCATTATCAACGCCCTGGCTGAGCGACGCATCACCACAATCTGCGTCACGCATGAAATGGGGTTTGCGCGCCATATTGCCGACCGCGTGGTGTTCATGGACAAGGGCGTCGTGCTGGAGGCTTCCCCCCCGGAGAAGTTTTTCACAGCACCCGATACGGCCCGTGCGCGCCAGTTTCTGGACCAGATGATTCACCACACGTGACAAAGGCGTCTCAAAACGCGTGATCCCGGAAGATTTGCCATAATTCCATGAATGACGCGATATGGGTAACGATCTGACAAAGTGAGGTTTGGTTTTTTTCAATCGAACAGGATGTCGTTTCGCCTCTTCAATGACTGGGAAGCCACTGACGGGAGTCCTTTTCATGATGACGCGCCTGCCCAAAGGATTTCGCCGCCTCACCAGCACGGCGCTTTCGCTCTCTGCCGGGATCGTTCTGGTTGGCTCGGGATTGGAGGGGTCCTGTATGGGCGGTGTGGCCCATGCAGCAACAAGCCCGTACACCACGACACCCAATCATCCCCTTCATGGCGCTTCCCCATCCCGCGCCACCCATACGCCGCGCAGCAGCACCCATGCCTGGCGCCATGCAGCACCCCATTCCGACCCGGAGGCCATTCAGGTCACGGGATCACGCGCTCAGCGCTTCCTGACAACGGCGGCCACGGTCAATGTGCTGAGTGGCCGCGAGTTGCAGGAACTGCACATCACCAGCCCCAAGGATATTGCAGCCTATACGCCGGGCCTTACCGCGGTGAATGCCACTTCGGGCAGCACGCCTGTCTTCTCGATCCGCGGGATCGGGCTCGACGATTATACCGGCAATAACATGGGCGGGATCGGCATCTATCAGGACGGCGTCTTTGCCCCCTATCCCGTGTTCTATACGGGGCAGATGTTCGACACCCAGTCCGTCGCCGTCGAGAAGGGGCCGCAGGGTTTCGATTACGGGCGCAGTTCGACAGGTGGGAACATTGCGGTCGAGACGGTCAAGCCCGATGGCAAATTCGGCGGCTATGTGGATTGGGGCTATAGCAGCTATGGCACCAACACGGCGAGTGCAGCGGTCAATGTGCCGATCTCCGACCGTGTCCAGAACCGCACCGCCTTTTCCTATATCAATGGCGATGGCTGGCAGCGCGATATCCACACGAACAAACGCTATGGCTCGCAGGATCAGCTGGGCTTGCGCAATCTCACGCGCTTTCTGATCGATGACCGTTCCAGCCTTTTGCTGAACATCCATTACACGCGCGACAAGGGCATTTCGATGTCGCCGCAGGATACGGATGGCGATGCGGTCAACGGCTTTCCGACCGGAACGGTGGGTGTGGGGCCAAATGCGTCCTATAACGCGGTCAATGTGGGTACGAACCGCGTCGGCCGTAACGAAAATGGCGGCGGCGTCTCGATCAATTACACCCATGATTTCAACTGGGGGCAGTTCGTCTCGACCACCGCCTTCGACGCCTTCCGTCGCAGCGATTATGATAATTACGATGGCGAATCAATCAACGTCGGTGATTATCACTGGAATGACACGTCCCTCGCCCAGTCCCATGACATGCATCTCAGGATGGATCTGGCGAAACGTTTTCACCTGACGGTGGGCGTCTATGAATCCTGGGACAAGATCAACGGGGCCTATACGAGCTACCGTTCCTTTCTGCTCGGCGTGCCCAACGGCAATCTGACAGACCGTTTCGTGCAGCAGAATGTCTCGACCGGGCTCTATATCAACACGGTCACCAATGTGCTGCGTAATCTCGATTTCATCGCCTCGGGCCGTTTCTCCTGGGATGATCGTGGCTTCAATGGCGGGACGATCGACGATGCTGGCGCACTCACGACCAAGGGTGCCTATCTCTCACGCCTCGACACCACCCATTCCTATGCCCGCCTGACAGGGCGCGTGGGGCTGCGTTACACTATCATGCCCGGCACACAGGTCTATGCCACCATTTCCAACGGCTACAAGGCGGGCGCCTATTTTGCGGCCCCTGTTTCTGCCCCTCAGGCACTCGATTATGTGCGTCCTGAAAACATGATCGCTTATGAAGTCGGCGCCAAGACAAGCCTGCTGCACAACCATGTGCAGATCGAAGGCGCGCTGTTCGATTACGAATATCACAACCGCCAGACGCTGTTCGTGGCTGAAATGCCCATGAACATCACCTCACTCAGCCTTGGGCCTATCCCCCGTGCCCGTACCCGCGGCGGCGAATTGTCGAGCACATTGCATGATCTGATCCCCAATCTCGATCTGCGCGGCTCCTTTGCCTATCTCGATGCACAGGCGACCAATGCGGTGAATGATATCGGCGGTCTGCCGCTGCTTTCCTCCGTCACCGCTCATTCGGTGCTGCCTTTCGCCCCGCGCTTCTCCTGGAATGCCGTGGCACGTTATGGCATCGACCTGCCCCGCGCCTATCGCATGACGCTCCAGACCAGCTATACCTGGAAAGACAATATGCTGGTGGCCTTGGGTGACCCCAATGGCGTGACCGACAAGATCAGCTCTTTCGGGATGCGGATGGAGGTGGGGCCGAAAACCGGCAAATGGACGGCCGCCGTGTATGTCGACAACATGCTCAACAAGCACGGCAACACCTATTCCTTCACAGGCTCGGATAATTCCCGCGTGCAGTTCCTTCAGACGCCACGCTGGATCGGCTGCGATCTGCGCTATAATTTCTGATCCGATACAAGCATGACGGGAGACGACACGCCGATGCGCCTCGACAGCTTCCTAACACTCTGGGGCGATACGCGTCCCTGGGTTGAGGCAATCGCCGATGCCCATCGTCGGGGTTATGACGGGATCGAGGCGCGTATCCCGGAGCCGGAAAACCTCGCTACCTGCCGCACGGCCCTGCGCGACACCGATTGCCCCTATATCGCCATTGCCCTGACCGGCGGCGGGGTCATCCCCCGCCAGTGCGCGACGCTGGACGACCATCTAGCCGATCTGGATGAGGCCCTCGGGCGCGCCGTGCTCCTCTCCCCCCGCTTCGTGAACGTGCTGGGCGGCAATGATCGCTGGAATGCTGCGCTTCAGGCCGAATTCATCGGTCGTGCGATGGGGCTGGGACAGAAGCACGGGCTGACGCTCAGCTTCGAGACCCATCGCGCCCGGCTCTGCGCCACGCCCTGGATCACGCTCGATGTTATCGTGCAAATACCCGAAGCGCTTTTTACCGCCGATATCAGCCATTGGGTGGTGGGCTGCGAAAGACTGCTCGATGACCCCTGCGATGATTTCAGTGGATTCATCGCGCGTGTGCATCACGTTCAGGCACGCGTGGGCTATGATCAGGGACCGCAGGTTTCGCATCCGGCGGCACCTGAAAACCAGAAGGCACTCGATTTTCACCGCGATTTCTGGCGCCGAATCTGGGTGTCGCAGCGCGCACGCGGCTACGATGTCACAACGCTGACACCGGAATGTGGCCCCGATGGCTACACCCATACCTTGCCCTTCACCGATCTGCCCCTTGCCGACCGCCATGCCATGAATGACTGGCTCAGGCAGGATCAGGTCAGATCCTTTGCGGGGTGCTTCCCCGCTTCAGCAGGAGAGTCCTGACATGACAGAAGAGACCTTCACGTCCATTCCGGTAATCAATATTGCCGGGCTGTATTCGGCAGACAAGACCGATCGTCAGAAAGTGGCGGCGGCGCTGCACGAAGCAGCCAGCAGGATCGGGTTTTTCTATATTGCCGGCCATCGCGTTGCGCCCGAACTCATCGCCGATCTGCGCCAGGCGGCGAAGGATTTCTTCTCCCAGCCTCTGGAGGAGAAAATGAAGCGCTATATTGGTAGTTCCGCCTCTCATAAGGGCTTCGTTCCGGAAGGGGAGGAAATCTACAACAAATCCCGCCCCGACCATAAGGAAGCCTTCGATATTGGCTTCGAGGTTCCTGCCGATCACCCTCTGGTCCAGGCCGGAACGCCGCTTCTCGGCCCCAATGACTGGCCCGACATCCCGCTGTTCCGCGAGCGGGCGAGCGCCTATTACAAGGCCGTTTTCGAGTTGGGGCGCGTGTTGTTTCGTGGTTTCGCCCTCGCGCTGGGGCTCGATGAGCATAGTTTCGACGATGTCGCGCAATTTCCCCCGTCGAAGCTGCGCATGATCCATTATCCCTTCGATGGTGAGGCGCATGACGCACCGGGCATTGGCGCGCATACGGATTATGAGTGCTTCACCATCCTGCTGGCTGACCAGCCGGGTCTGGAAGTGCTGAACGGCAAGGGTGAGTGGATCGATGCGCCGCCCATTCCGGGGAGTTTTGTGGTCAATATCGGCGATATGCTCGAAATGATGACGGCGGGGGCTTTTGTCGCCACCGCCCATCGCGTGCGCAGCGTGAAGGAGGAACGCTATTCCTTCCCGCTTTTCTATGCCTGCGATTATCATCACGAAATACGCCCCCTCCCCGCTTTCGAGAAGGGCGACACCGCCTATGAGGCCGTGAAAATCGGGGATCACATGTGGGCGCAGGCCATGCAGACCTATTCCTATCTCATTGCCAAACGCGAGCGGGGTGAAATTGCCTTGCCTGAGGGAACACGACGCACCAATACATTTGGGCATTTCAGCAAGACGGGAGTGACCGCATGACCGCCCAGACCGAAAAGGAATTGCGCGAGGAACTGGCCGCCGCCTATCGGCTCTACGCGCAGTTCGGCCTGACCGACATGGTCTACACCCATCTTTCCGTGCGTTTGCCCGGAGAGGGGCATCGCTTTCTGGTCAATCCCTATGGGCTGCTTTTCGAGGAGATCACGGCGAGCTCGCTCGTAGTGGTGGATTCAGAAGGGCACCCCCAGCAGGAGACGAGCTGGCCGGTCAATCCGGCTGGGTTCGTGATCCATTCCGCCGTGCACCGGGCCCATCCCGAGGCAGACTGCGTGATGCACAGCCATACTCTAGCGGGCATGGCCATTGCCGCGCAGGAAGAGGGAATCCTGCCCCTGAACCAGATCAATATGGAGTTCTACGGGCGCATCGGCTTTCACCCCTATGAGGGTATTGCGGCGGACGACAATCTGAGCGAGCGCGAGCGTCTGGTGCGCGATCTGGGCGACCATATGGGGCTGATTCTGCAAAATCACGGCCTGCTGACCATTGGAAGCACCGTGGCTCAGGCCTTTTACCGCATGTATTATCTGGAACAGGCCTGCCGCGTGCAGCTGGCCGCGCAATCGACCGGGGCCAGGCTGCATTGCCCGAGCGAGGCCGAGGTGCTGCGCGCGCGCCAGCAATTCGAGACAGACCCCGATCAGGGGCAGATGATCTGGAAGGCCCTGCGCCGCAAGCTGGATCGTGAGCAACCGGATTACAAGAACTGAGCCAGGGAATGCGCCCTTTGCAGGGCATGAGGCAACCGCTCGGAAAATTAGTCGCCCTCACAAGACGCCCATCCGGAAGCCTATTCCATGGGGCACTTCCCATGGCTCTTATCCGGGCTGTGCATCCGGATGCCTGAGAGCGGCCCAGAACGTAAAAAACCCTCCGGGCTTCGCGGCCCGGAGGGTTTTTCATGTCAGACGAGCGAGAGGATCAGAGAACGACCTTCACGCCGAACTGGAAGGAGCGAAGAACGACACCGTTCTGGGTCCAGGAAGAGTTGTAGAGATAACCGCCATAGGTGCCGAAATCGTAAGGCGATTTGAAGCCAAGCAGATTGTAGACGTTGGCATAGGCGCTCCAACGGCGGTTGAACTGATAGTTCACCGTCAGGTCGACATCCCAGAAGCCCTTGACCTTGCACTGGCCCAGCGGAACGAAGCTGCTCGACTGGAGCGCGTCTGCGCAATTGCCTGCCGTACCAGATCCGGTCTGATCTTCAGCCGTCGTGCGATAACCGCTGGTGTAATAGACTGTCGGCGTGACAGCCAGCTTGCGCCATGACAGCGTGTTGGACCAGTTGGCGCGCCAGCGGGGCGTTCCCGAGGCCGAAACCGCACCATACGGCCCAAGCGTTCCGGCATAGCGATAGACCGAGCCATCCGGATTGGTCAGGTTCATGCGACGAACGAAGGTTGCTGTGCCCTTGCTGTACCAGTGGACTTCATGAAACACGCCGGGAAGCTGCGTGTTGGCTTCGAAGGACAGGTCGAAACCGTCAGTCACGAGCTTGTTCGTGTTGACGTAGCCCAGATTGATGATGCCGGGGCGCAGCTGACCGCTGGGGTTCTGCGGATCGGCGATATCCGGGGTAACCGTTACACCGGTCGGCAGGGCTTCGCCTGCGAGATAGGCATTGGCCACGTTGGTGGTGCCAACCGGGTTAGGCGCGATGTAGTGGTTCTTGCGGATATAATAGTAATCCGCCATCAGGGTCAGCCAGCGGGTCGGGCGGAAGATCGGCCCACCCGAGAAATTGGTCGAGGTTTCAGGACGCAGGTTTGGGTTACCGGCCGTGTTCGAGCCGATATAGTAATTCTGCGCGTAGTTGTTGGGCGTACCGTTGGCGTTCAGATGCTGGCTGATGAAGTTGGCATTGTTGGGCGTGTAGGTGGTGTAGCCTACATTCGACCCGCCCGTTTCAGCAAAGCTGGGAACGCGGAAGCCCTTCTGGAACGTGCCGCGGATCGTCAGCTTTTCGGTCGGCTTGAACTGCACGCCGAATTTCGGCGAGAAATGGCTGAAGCCTTCTGAATAATGATCGTAACGGCCCGAGGCATCGGCACTCAGCATCTTAACAATCGGCGCCTCAGCCTGGAAAAAACCTGACTCGACCCAGCGGCTGCCCTGAGCATTCACAGGATTGATATAGCTGGTGTACTGGTTGGCCGGATTGGCCGTATCGAGCGGGTTGGCGTTCGGATCGTTCAGGGCTTCGTAACGAATGTTGCCGCCGATGGCGAGCTTGGCCATACCACCCGGCAGGTGGAACAGACCCTTGCTGAGCGTGGCTTCGCCTGAATATTCCTGTGTGCGCGCATTGATGACATTACGCGGCGCGATGGCGTTCAGCACCGACTGCGAGTTCTGCGACGGATCCACGAAATTGTAGCTGCCGCTGGTAATGGCGTTCTGGATGCCGGAGATGGTCGGCACGCCCGTGATCGTCTGGTTCAGCAGCGTGTTCATGCCAACGAAGTTGACGTCGTAATTCCAGTCTGAACCCCAGCGCGACGGATGCCAGCCATTGTAGCGCACCGAGCCACGGAAGTTCTGGCTCGTGTCCATGGTGGTCGGAATCAGATCGCCGAAACGGTAATTGACCTGAGCCTGCTCACCCTGTGCGGCGTAAGGGTTGTTCGGGTTGAGCGAGCCATCAGCCAGATAGACAGGCAGATAGGTGTTCTGCGCTGTCGCCAGCTTTGCCTGGCTGTAGGACGTGCCGCCATAGGTCGAGTAGGGCGTACCGGTGATGATGGAACGCGCCTGCGACCAGGTGAACATGGCTGTCAGCTGTGAACGCTCGGTGACATTAGCCGTGAAGTGAGCCGTGGCACTGACGCGACGCAGGTCAGGCGCGACCTGGGCGTATTTCTGTGTATTCCACGAGCAGGCCTGGCTTATGCCGGTGCTTCCGCCAACAGTTCCTGTAACCAGGCCATCGAGGCCACGGCAACCCGCCTGCTGGTTCAGAAGCGACCAGGGTGCCGTATTGGTGCCGGTTCCCGTTACAGGACGTACGAGCGCTACGGTCGACGGCGCGAAATTGGTGATCGAGCCACCCGAGACGATGTTATCGTTACCGTTGCTGCCACCGATCCCGGTCAGGTCACCATTGTTATACGGTGAATTGAGCTGACGGTAATAAAGCGGATCGTCCTGCTGATATTCCGAGTTGATGTAGAAGTTATAGCCGTCCTTGTGCAGGTCGCCATGACCCCAGGTGGCGTAGAGGCGCTGATGCCCCGCATCGCCACGCTGCGTCAGGCCACCTTCGGCGTTACCCTCGAAACCCTTGATTTCCTTACGGGTGATCATGTTGACCACACCGGCAACGGCGTCAGCACCATAGGTTGCCGAGCCGCCATCCTGCAGCACGTCCACGCCCTGCATGATGGATTGCGGCATCCAGTTGGTGTCGACAAAGTTGCGCTCGCCGTCATCGGCCAGCGGATAGTACGACAGGCGCTGCCCATCCATGAGGACCAGCGTCGAATCCGTGCTGAGACCGCGGAGCGACGGAGCCGATGCACCGGCGGCAAAGCCACCACCCGCCGACCAGGCATTGGTCAGATTACCTGCACCGTTGGAAGACAGGAGCTGCAGCGCATCGGTCACGGTCTTGATGCCACGCTGCTGCATGTCCTTCATGGTGATGTGCGTAATCGGTGACGCACTGGTCGTGTTCGGATCGCGGAACAGCGAGCCCGTCACCATGATGGTTTCGGGGCGCGAGGTCGCAGGAGCGTCCCCAACCGGTGCGGAAACAGCCCTGGCACGCGTCGAGCGGCTCTGGGCATTGACCTTCACCTTGCTCTTGGCAGGAGCCTTGGCAGCATTGACAGGGATTGTCGATGTTTCAGAGGCCGAAACACTCTGTGCCCGTGCGTCACTGACGAAATGCAACAGAGCGACACAGGCTGTGGCACTCATGAGACCGGCGGCAAGCGGTCGCTTGCGTCGGGTTGACGGGGCGACGATCGGGTTATGGCGACCCGAATCGTGCGTCTCTCTTGGGAGCAGCGTCATGGAACGTTCCGTCAAAATGGGTTAATTCGCGATATTACGCATCGCAACGTTCCCAAGCCGTAACGGAAGATTGTTAACGCCCGCAAGGCGCGTTACATTTATATTACATAGTTCGAGCAATGCTGTGCAACAAAGTCACACTGCCTGAAGCACCGTTACCAATCAGAAATCATTTTCTGTCAGTTACTTACAACGATCACAGATCATCGGGCTCTCGGGTGGCTCAGCTCTATTTCGAGAAAAACCGAAATTTTTGGGAACCATTAATCGTTAACTATTGACAGGAGCACACATCATTCCCCTGCGCGGGCATCGGCATGAATGGGGGTCGCATGAAACAAAAAAGGCGGGGCTTCGCGCCCCGCCTTTTTCTCCTTCGTCTCAAGAAGGAAACCGGTCACTCAGTGGGAGAAACCCTTGGCTGAAGCGCGGGTGGAGTGGAGATGAGCTTCCACTTCCGGGTCCAGCTTCAGGAAGTAGGTCAGAACCGCACTGATGAAGTAGATGATGGAGTAGACAACCATCACACCGAACACCCCGAAGGCAGGCTCGAAGATGTAGACGATGGCCGGGCCGATCCAGACACTGGCACCTGCACCGAGGTTCAGCAGCGACATGGCGGCTGCCTTGTTCTCGGGAGCGAGGTAAGGCATCAGCGCGGACAGCGGCACATAGCCAGCCAGGGTCATGCCATAGAAGGCGCCGGCAATCATGACGATGAACAGGTGGTCAGGGCCCAGCAGCGTCGGTGCGAAATACAGTGCCATGGTGCTCAGCGTCGAGCCGATACCACCCATGATCAGCACCGTGTAGCGCCAGCTCAGCTTGTCACTGATGATACCCAGGAACAGGTTGAAGAAGATGTTGCTGATGAAGATGGCCTGAAGAACAGCCAGCCACTGCCCCATGGTGAAGCCGAGCGTATGGGTGAAGTAGAGCGGCATGAACACCAGGAAGCCGAACTCGGCTGAAGTGTTGATGGCGCGCACAATGCAGCCAATACCCACTTTCGGACGCTGCCAGCCGATGGCCAGCGACATGAACAGGGTCTTGATGGCTCCCTTGTTGCCAGTTTCGACGCGAGGCACGCGGTTCATGCCGAGCAGGGCCAGCGCACCACCGAAGACGACGAAGCTCAGGGCGACCCAGAGGGTTGCATAACCACCGATGATGGGCAGCAGGACACCGGCAATCGTCGTACCCAGCGTGGGCAGGCCTGCCGTGAAGCAGAACCAGAACCAGCCGACGGCGGAGCCCAGTTTCTGCACGGGCGCCGTGTTCACAACCCAGACGAGAAAGCCGAAGGCGAAGAGCGGATAGCCAAAGCCACGCAGACCGTAGAACAGCGTGATCAGTGTCCAGGACTTGGACGGCAGGGCGAAACCCAGGAACCCGATCTGGAACAGGATCCAGATAGCCAGACCCACAAGCATGACCTTGCGGCTGCCCCACATGTCGGAAAGGGCACCCGAGGCCCAGGCCGATACAGCTGCCGTCAGGCCATAGATGGTGAACAGGCCGGCGACGTCATGCTCCTGAAAGCCGAGCGAGACGAGATAGGGAGAGAGGTAACCACTCTCTACGCCGTCCCCGATCATGAAGAGCAGAGTACCGATAAAGCCCCAGATCATGATCGGCGGAATGCCGGCCCATGAGATGAACCGTCCGAAAGCCGTCTGTGGCTCAATGTCTGGCAAAGTGTCGGTTGCGGACCGTGCCCCGCCGACGAATGTCCCGCCTGCCATTGTGTTTCTCCTGAGTCTCAAAAAAGGCATCTTGCTGCCCTGCAGCGTGCCTGGCCCGTCCTCCTTTGCGCGGGTTGCCCCCCTCCGGCAAATCACAAAAAAGAGTTATAGTTACCAGACGGTCTGTTCGTATGAGACATTCAGGCTGTCAGAGTTGGTATGATAAACGTTTTTTAATGAGATCATATAAGAACTTTTATAGAACGAAATATGTATTACCACCCCAAGATGACAAGAATTTGAATTGTCTACCCATGAAACTATGTATTCCACAGATATAAGTCTTACGCTTATACCTAGGACGCATTCCGACTAACCATCACGCTATCGTGCATGGATTGTATGAAAATCTCATAGTTAGATATTTTTATTCGATGGCTACATTGCTTTTGTAGTATTCTCTTAATGCAACAAAATGGGTATTATTCATGCTTCGCAAAACAAGCTTCATGAACAGAGTTTAATACATATCATTTCATCAGCCGAATCTAACATTGCGGCCACTGGCCGGATCAGACCGAGGGCTTCTCATGACAACCCGCAAGCAACGCGCCAACGCCATCCGTATCCTGGCCATAGATGCCATCTTCAAGGCCCAGTCCGGCCATCCCGGCACGCCAATGGGCATGGCTGATATCTCTGAAGTGCTGTGGCGTGAGGTGATGCGCTACAACCCGGCCAACCCTGGCTGGTGCAACCGTGACCGCTTTGTCTATTCCAACGGCCACGGCTCGATGCTGCTCTATGCCCTGCTTCATTTGAGCGGGTTCGATCTGACAATCGAGGACATCAGGCAGTTCCGCCAACTCCATTCCAGAACGCCCGGACATCCCGAATTCGGCTATGCACCCGGGATCGAAACCACCACCGGCCCACTGGGACAGGGTATCGCCAACGCTGTCGGGATGGCGCTGGCAGAAAAGACTCTGGCCGCCCAGTTCAATCGCCCCGGTCTACCCATCGTCGATCACCACACCTATGCCTATGTGGGTGAAGGTTGCCTGATGGAAGGCATCTCGCATGAAGCCTGCGCTCTGGCGGGCACGCTCGGGCTCGGCAAGCTGATCACCCTCTATGATCGCAATATGGTCACCAATGATGGGCCGATCGACGGGGTCTATACCGATGATACGCGCAAGCGTTTCGAGGCCTATGACTGGCAGGTAATCGGCGAGATTGACGGGCATGACCCCGATGCTGTGCTTGGCGCACTCAATGCGGCACGCGCCGAAACCACGCGCCCTAGCCTGATCATCTGCCGTACCACCATCGGTCAGGGTTGTTCCGAAGGCTATGCCGGCACCAACAAGGTGCATGGCGGTGTTCTTCCTGCCGATGAGATCGCCAGAATTCGTGAGCGTCTGGATTGGGCCAGTCGGGCTTTCGAGATTCCTGACGCCATCTATCGTGACTGGGATCATCGCCCTGCCGGTGAGGTGGCCGAGGCCGCCTGGAACGATCTGTTCTCCCGCTATCGCGATGCCTACCCGGATCTGGCTGCCGAATTCACCCGCCGTCAGGCCGGCGCCTTCCCCGCAGACTGGGCAACCCTGTCGCGTGAGTTCGTCGCTACCCTGCAGGCAGCCCCCAGGGATATTCCCTCGCGCAAGGCATCGCAGAACGCCATTGAGGCCTTTGCCCCCCATCTGCCCGAAATGTTCGGCGGCTGTGCCGATATAACCCCAAGCTGCCTCACACGCTGGTCAGGGTCTTCCTCTGTCTGCTTCGACGCAGCCGGCAATTACGTCGATTACGGGGTGCGCGAATTCGGCATGGTCGCCATGGCCAATGGCATTGCCCTGCATGGCGGCCTCATTCCTTACACCGCGACCTTCCTGATGTTCATGGAATATGCGCGCAATGCCGTGCGCATGGCAGCACTCATGAAACAGCGTCAGATTCTGGTCTATACGCATGATTCCATCGGTCTGGGCGAGGACGGGCCCACCCATCAGCCTGTCGAACAGCTCGCGAGCCTGCGCCAGACGCCCAATATGGTCACCTGGCGCCCCTGCGATCAGGTCGAGACGGCCATCGCTTGGGTCAGCGCGCTTGAACGTCGTGACGGACCCACCGCCTTTTCGCTCTCGCGCCTGCCGCTCAAGCAACACAGCCGCAGCGAGGAACAACTGTGCAATGCCTGGCGCGGTGGCTACATCCTTTCCGACTGCGCGGGCATCCCTGACCTCATCCTGATTGCTACAGGCTCGGAGGTCACACTGGCCATGGACTCCGCCACCCTCCTGCGCAACCGGAATCTCGCGGTCCGGGTGGTTTCCCTGCCCTCACCCGAAACCTTCGATGCCCAGGACGCAGACTATCGCGAAAGCGTCCTGCCCGATGGCGTGCGCACCCGTCTGGCCATCGAGGCCGCAAGCACGATGTACTGGGCACGCTATGTGGGGCTCGATGGTGATGTCGTGGGCATGACGGGCTTTGGTGAATCCGGCCCGGCACAGGATCTGTTCCGCCATTTCGGCTTCACGACGGCCAATGTCGTCACGCGCGCCGAAGCGCTTCTCGCCCGTCACGCCAGGCGCCTTAGCGCCTGACAGCACGCTCTTTCCCGGCATTTCTGCGGGCGGCACCCACCCATGCCGCCCCCACCCATACTGGATAAATTCATGGACCTTTTCGATCTCTCCGGCGATGTCGCTTTTGTCACCGGGGCCGGAAGCGGCATCGGGCAACAGATCGCCATCGGCCTTGCCGAAGCCGGAGCTTCGGTTGCCTGTTTCGACCTCCCCGGCTCACGTCAGGGCCTCGACGAGACTGCCGACCGTATCCGCGGTCTCAAACATGCCGCGCTGGTCTGCACGGGTGATGCAACCGACGAAACCAGTCTGGCCGATGCCATTGCGGCCACACAGGCCGAGCTCGGCCTGCTTTCGGTTGCCGTCAATGCCGCAGGCATCGCCAATGCCGCCCCGGCCGAGGAGATGGGACGCGACCAGTGGCAGCGCGTGCTCGATATCAATACGACAGGCGTCTTTCTCTCCTCTCAGGCCGAGGGTCGCGCCATGCTGGCCAATGGTCGTGGGTCAATTGTCAACATCGCCTCCATGTCCGGCGTGATCGTCAATCGCGGTCTGATGCAGGCGCATTACAATGCGTCCAAAGCCGCCGTCATTCATCTGAGCAAGAGCCTTGCAATGGAATGGGCAACGCGCGGCGTACGTGTGAACACCATCAGCCCCGGCTATACCGCTACCCCCATGAACACACGCCCCGAATGGGCCGAGCGTGTGAAGGTGTTCGAGAACGACACCCCCATGAACCGCATTGCCGTCCCGCGCGAAATGGTGGGGCCCGCCATTTTCCTCTCCTCCCGCGCTGCGTCCTTCTGCACCGGAGTCGACCTGCTTGTAGATGGCGGTTTCTGCTGCTGGTGAGGGTGCGCAGGGTTCTGCCCCGAGACCCTCAGAGGGGCGGAAACCTGCGAAACCTGTTTTGCGTCATCCTGTCTTTCGCCCGTTCCGCCGTTCATCTGTGGATGGGGAAATCCCTGTTGCTGGCACGGCTGTTCAGGGCGCTGCCCTGGTACCCGCAAAGGGGCGTTGGCCCCTTTAATCCCGCATTATTGTGCCGTTCAGTTTTTACTCATGGGGCGGGACGTAAGGCCGGACATATCGGCCTTGTAAGCAGAACCCATTCGACGCGCCCTTCACGCCTTGTCCTGCGTCACTGCGTTTCGTGTCGCAGAGGATCTGCGCGCTCGGACTCGAAAACAGGCCCTTATTTTCGGCCTTCAGGAGGCAAGACGCTCTATGGGAAGTTCGAGCGTGTGCTTGATTTCCGACAGAGCCACCATTGAGTTGACCTCCTGTATTCCCGGGATCAGGGCCAGTCTTTTCAGAAAGAACTGCTCGTAGGATTCGATATCCCGCGTCACGATGCGCAGGATGAAATCAACCGAGCCAAGCAGAACGTAGCAATCCTGCACTTCAGGGAATTCACGTATGGCCTCCTCGAACGCAGCCAGATTGGCGCGGGCATGGGCTGTGAGCTTCACCAGAGCATAAACCTGCGCGTTCAGCCCGATCTTGCGCCGATCCACCAGATAGACCTGTTTTTGCAGGATTCCGGATTCCTTGAGGCGCTGTATGCGACGCCAGCATGGCGCCTGCGAGAGCCCGACAGATTCGGCCAGCTCGGCCGTCGGGCGTGATGCATCCTGCTGGAGCAACTGCAGCAGATGGCGGTCAATCGCATCCAGATCTTCAAGCATCTTCATACCTCAAAAACGGTCTCTATCCGCATATTTTATGCGTATGATCCATATTCTGGAAGCTGAAAACGCAATTTTTATCAGAAGATTGCATGATACCGTTCCGGCAAAAGGATGCTGGCTCAACTGGCCAACATCCCGCAAAAACGCCCTTTCTGGAGCCAGACCATGTCAGCCAGCTTCGCCAAGACAAGCACGCTCGACGCCCGCAGTGGTGCCGATATCCTGCTCGAAATCCTCGCAAGCGAGGGGGTCGAGTATATCTTCGGCAACCCCGGCACGACGGAGCTTCCTCTTATGGATAGTCTGCTGCGCCGGCCCGATATCAGCTACATCCTCGGCCTGCAGGAGGCGAGCGCCGTGGCCATGGCCGATGGCTATGCCCAGGCAGCGGGCCGACCAGGTTTTCTCAACCTGCATACAGCAGGCGGCCTGGGTCATGGCATGGGTAACCTGCTCAACGCCCATGTCTCGCAAACACCTCTTGTCGTCACGGCAGGGCAGCAGGATCTGCGCCACGCCGTGACCGATCCGCTCCTGTTTGGTGATCTTCTGAAAATTGCCGAGCCTGCGGTGAAATGGGGCAAGGAAGTTGCCTCTGCCGAGCAACTTCCCACGCTGGTTCGGCGCGCCTTTCATGACGCCGATGCCGCACCTTCCGGCCCGATCTTTCTGTCCTTGCCCATGGACGTGATGGAGGAGATGAGCACCGTCAGTGCCGGGGCCCCTTCACGCATCGACCGCAATGCCGTCGCCGGCGCCCTGCCAGAACTGGCAAATGCCCTTGCCGCCATCGCGCCCGGGCGCCTTGCCCTGATTGCAGGCGACGAAATCCATGCCAGCCGCGCCGCCGCCGAAACGGCCGCTCTGGCCGAGACACTGGGTGCGCCCGTCTATGGCTCTTCCTGGCCCTCGCGCGTCCCCTTCCCGACCGCCCATCCGCTATGGCGTGGCAACCTGCCCACCACGGCGCGCGGTATTGCCGAAGTGCTCTCCCAGTATGACGCCATTTTCGCCATTGGCGGCAAATCGCTCATTACCATTCTCTATACCGAAGGCTCGGCTATTCCTGAGGGGTGTACCGTCTATCAGCTTTCTGCCGATGTGAACGATCTTGGGCGCACCTATCCCACGGCGCTCTCGACCTGCGGCCATCTGAAGGCATCGCTCAACGCGCTACAGTCATTGGTGGAAAACGCCTCGCTTGCCCATGCCCCCGCCTATGACGCCCTGCGCCGCAAAGCGGCCACGCAACGCGCCTCGGAGCGCGCCACCCTTCATGGCCGCGCTGATGCGGCCATGAATGAGGCAGTTATCCCACCCATTCTTGCTGCGCGTGAGGCTGTACGGGCCGTCGGCCCCGACACCCCGATCGTGGATGAGGCCATTGCAACATCGGGTTTTGTCCGCAGCTTTCTCGAAAGCAGCGATCCGTCCCAATACTCCTTTCTGCGCGGCGGGGCTTTGGGGTGGGGCATGCCCGCTGCCATCGGCTGCTCACTCGGCCTGAAGCGCGAGCCTGTCGTGTGCCTCGTGGGTGATGGCGCGGCGCTTTATTCGCCCCAGGCGCTCTGGACGGCCGCTCACGAAAACCTCCCCATCACCTTCGTTGTCATGAATAACTGCGAATATAACGTGCTGAAAAACTTCATGCGTGGTCAGCAGAACTACACGGCTGCACAGACCGGACGCTTCATCGCGATGGATATCGTCAACCCCACCATCGATTATCAGGCACTCGCCACCTCCATGGGCCTGCCTGCCCAGCGCCTGACACGCGCTGGCGATATCGCCCCCGCCATCCAGGCCGGTATTGCGAGCGGCAAGGCCAATCTGATCGAGATCATGATCAGCCGCTGAATGTTGCGGCGAGGGTTCTGCCCTCGCCTCGACACGGGGCCTCGCTGCGTTAGACCCACTTTTACAACGCCAGATGGAAGAACTGGTTATGCGCGGTGGCCTTATACGGGCCGAAGGGCGGACCACTCTCGAACCCGTAGCGGCGATAGAGCCTTATCGCAGCCTCGAACGATGGTGACGTCCCGGTTTCGAGGCTCAATCGCAACAGACCACGCGCTCTGGCAGCCTCGATAAGCGTGCCCAGTATGGCCGCTCCAGCGCCACGCCCGAGAAAATCGGGGTGGGTCCGCATGGATTTGACCTCTCCCACACCCTCACCGAACTGCTTCAGCGCCCCAATGGCGGCGACACGCCCCTCCATACGCGCAGTCCATACCGTAACCTCGGGCGTGGTCAGTCCGGAGAGATCAAGGGCAAAGCGAAACGCCTCTGGCGTGCTTTCCGCCATGCCCGACAAATGCAAGGCCAGCAGCGCCCGACTTTCCGCGCTGGAGAGATCGTCGATCCCTATTTCCATGAGCCAATATGCCTCCCCTGTTGCCTGAGCAGATCCAAAGCAGGAGAATGATCGCAAAGTAGTCCGTGCCCCCTGCGCTCTCCTGCATTTGCCTGATGATGGGCACACCTTCCCAAGGATCGTTACCTTTGTCAGCCATTTTTCCGCACAGCGTTCTCGACCAGGCCGAAGCGTATCTGGCTTCCCAGCCAATTCAGGGTGGAGGCACCTTGCTCGATGCATCCGGCGCCGTCCTCTATAGCGACGTCATGACGCTTGTACCGGGTCCGGTCTATTTCCTTGGCCTTAATCCCGGGGGGAGCCCTGACAACAACCGTGACGGCACCATACGACACTCACTAACTGCCAGCCGAGCAGGGATAAATGCGTTTCTGGATCAGTCATGGGGTGACCCGCCAAGAAACTCGCCCTCAGGAGAGGCGCCATTACAGTGCCGTATACGCAAACTGTTTGCGATGATGGGGCTGGAGACACGCAAGATTGCCGCGAGCAATCTAGTATTTACCCGGTCACGCAATCTGCGTTTGCATATGAATTTTGAGAACGCCATTGCGCAATGCCGCCCTGTTCATGAATTCTTTATCGACGCTATCCAGCCGGAATTAATTCTTACGCACGGCAACCGCGATACATTCAGACGGGGAATAGGCGCGCATTTTACCGAAAATCACGAGGCGCATCATGCTGGCTGGAAGATTCACTCAGGCACATGCGCGATTGCCGGTCGGACCATTCCCGTCATAAACATGCCTCACCTTTCATTCTGGGCCATCAACGCGGAAACGCCAAAAGCCAAGCGACGACGTGCCATTCTTCGCACCCTTTTCAAGGAATATGGTTTTTCACCACGATAACCCGCCATCAATGACCCGCTCCGCAATCAGACCCATTCGCCCGATCACGGCACTTCAAACTTGGTCAAAAGCCAGCCATAGCCAGCCAACAGATCCTCGGGATGCCGGCGTGTCAGCGCGGCCAGACAGGCGACATCCTCAAGGGGGCCCGCTGTTCCACCGCCATAGCGCCCATATTCGGCATGGCAGAGCTGGTCCCGGTAGACCAGCCACAAGCGCTCAGCCTGCCTCAGCGGCTCACGATCGCTTAATCGCGGCTGGTCGCTACGCTAAAAAAGGGCAATAATTCGTTGATAATACCTGTTGAGCGCAGCGTCCTCCTGCCGCCTGACCTTTTCAAGACAGTCATAGGTTCCAGCCTGTCCCATTTGCCCATTCTGGCCCCTACAGGCTTCCATGAGCGGCTCGTCCTCGTTCATCCTCTGGGCATGGGCGCCAGGGGAAATGCCGCAAAGCACAGCGATGGCAAACTGGCGTACGATCCTCTTCATCGTTCATGCTTTCTTGAGAAAACATTGAACTGAAACGCCTGAATCGTGCCGTTCGGCGTTTCATGTAAGTGATCGACCGTTCGGAGCAGGGTAAAATCTTTCCCCAACAGGGCACACAGCGATGCGCTGTCATAACGCATGACAGGCAGGCCGGAACAGCGAAGGGGCCCATCTGGGGAAAAACCGCCTATGACTGCAATGCCACCGGGCAGGAGAGCTGATCGCAAGGCGGCAACGTAGCGTGCCTGATCGGCGGCTTCTGTCAGGAAATGCAGCGCCGCGCGGTCGTGCCAGACCGTGTAGTGCCTGTCTGGCGACCATGCCGTGACATCAGCGACAATCACATGATGCCGCGTGCCGAAAGGCGCGAGCCGTCTGGCAACACCAGACAGGGCGACAGCAGAAAGATCGAGGCTCGTGACCTCGGAAAATCCAGCTTCAAGAAGCCTATCGGGCAAGAATGAGGCCCCGCCCCCGATATCGATTACCGGCCCCTTCCCGGGGGCCGCTTGCATAATCAGGTCAAGCGACAGGGTTGGATAGGGCTCGTACCAGCTACAGCCTGTCGAGGGTTTGTCCGTATAGACCCTGTCCCAGTAATCCTGACGACGCTCCATGTTCTCTTGCCCTTCATACTACCCCCGGTTCTCTATCCTGCCGAGCGACTCGATAAAATACCGGCCTCCAGCCCGGGTGGGCATATACAGACCGCACAAAGACCATTCCATTTGACGCGATGACAACCCCAGCTCGTGCCCGATCAATCGCCAGGCAACGCGTGATGCGTTCTGAATAACCTTGCCTGCGTGCGGGCCTTTGCAGGTCTCTCCCATGCGTATCGATCCGCGGCAGTACAGTTCACTGCCTGCTAGAGCTGCATTATCAACCAGTCACGCATCAACCCGAGACCAACACTATATGTCGAATTGAATTCTGTTCGATGAATTCTTGATGACTTCCCCGTTTTAAGTAGTCGGTCCTTCTGCAATGCTCTTTGATGCGCCGCGTCATTCCCTGCCTTTTCAGGATCTGTCGATGCGCTTTCGCCACCTACTTCATTCATTTCCAACGATCAGCCACACGATGCTTGTCTCGGGGCTTACCGTGGGATTTGCCTCTGCCCCGGCATCATGGGCCCAAGATCATGCCCCGTTGGAAACGCACGCAATCTCGCACGCCGTGGACGACGCCGTACATGTCAATCAGATCCAGGTGATCGGCACCCATAATTCATATCGGCGCGATATCTCGCCGATGACACTGCAATGGCTGACCAGCCTCTCCCCTCAGGCCGCGATTGCACTCGATTATCATCACGACACCCTGACAGCCCAACTCGATCACGGTGTCCGCCAACTCGAGATCGACATCTATGCCGATACGCAAGGCGGCCGTTATGCCCATCCCAAAGGTGCCGAATGGGAGCGAAAGGCAGGGCTGACACCCGATGCCGATCCGACCCCGGCACAGGCCATGCAAGGCACGGATTTTAAGGTGATGCATATTGTCGATATCGATCAGAGATCGAGCTGCCAGCCTTTCCGCGCCTGTCTTGAACAGATCAGGGCATGGTCGGACGCCCACCCCAACCATGTGCCGGTCTTCATCGATCTGGAAACCAAGCAGGATATCCCTTTCGGCGGAGGCAAACTGCCCTTCACGCCTCCTGAAGTTTTCACACCAGCCACGTATGACCGGCTCGACGCCGAACTGGTGGCAGTTTTCGGTCGCGACCGCATCATCACCCCCGATGACGTGCGTGGCGATGCCCCGACACTCGATGAAGGGGTCAGAAAGCATGGCTGGCCTGCACTGTCACAGGCACGGGGCAAAATCGTGTTCCTGTTCGATCGCCCGCATGACACGGCGCGCTACGTCCAGGATCACCCGGCCCTGCGCAATCGTATCGTGTTCACCAATGCACATCCCGGCGATGCGGATTGCGGCTTTACCGAAGTGAATGAGGGATTCATCGGGGCCAAGGGCAATGGCAGCGATGCGGTGGACAACAAGGCAGCGGCAACGACCATCCCTGCCCTCGTGAAACAGGGCTATCTCGTGCGCACCCGGGCCGATGCCAACACGATCGAGGCGCGTCAGAATGCGCTTGAGCGTCGTGACGTGGCTTTTTCATCCGGCGCACAGTTGATCAGCACCGATTATCCGACCTTCGAGCCAGCGCCCTGGCACAACTACTCGGTCGGGTTCGGGCATGGGCTGGTGGCCCGATGCAACCCGGTCAATGCGCCAGCCTCCTGCCGCTCTCCGGCTCTTGAGCCATAAGGCACTCGGCGCCGGCGTCACGCTGGTCTGTTAATCTTTGATGACGGCGGGAATGTCATGCCGATATTTCCGCCTCTTGCTTCATTTCTTCATGTCCAGGCCAAATGATCCGAGACATGTTCATGAAACGCTTATCTCTTTTTCTCGCCGCCTCCGCGCTCACGGTACTCTCATCGTCCGGTCATGCGCAGAATGCGCCAGGCGCCGTGCCGGCATCGCCCGACGAGACGGTTCACCTCAACGAAATTCAGGTGATTGGCACACATAATTCCTACCGTGCCGCCATGTCGCCCGTCACCATGCAGTGGCTTTCAAAAGTCGCTCCTGACGCCGCAATCACGCTCGACTATCAGCACGCGCCGCTTGCCGTGCAGTTCGATCACGGTATCAGGCAAATCGAGCTCGACCTTTATGCCGACATGAAGGGCGGGCGTTATGCCCATCCCAAGGGTCCCGACTGGCTGCGCAAGGCAGGCCTCACCCCGGAGGCCGATCCTGTCGATCCAGCCATCATGCAAGGCAATGACTTCAAGGTCATGCATATCGTCGATATCGACCAGCGTTCGACCTGCCAGCCGCTCAAGGCCTGCCTTGGCATCATTCGCACCTGGTCAGACGCGCATCCGGGGCATTTGCCGATTTTCGTCGATCTGGAGACGAAGCAATCTGCGCCACCGGGAAAAGTCCCCTTCACGCAGCCTGAAATTTTCACTCCGGCCACCTATGACCGTCTTGACGCCGAGCTGCTGGAAGTTTTCGGACGCAACCGCATTCTGGCGCCCGATGATGTGCGTGGTGACGCGCCTGACCTGAACACCGCCATACGCAGCAAAGGCTGGCCCAGCCTCGCCAAAGCCCGGGGCAAGATTGTCTTCGTGTTCGAGCGCCCTCATGACACTGCGCGCTATCTGGTAGGGCACCCAGCGCTCAAGGGACGGCTGATCTTTCCCAATGGCAGGCCCGGCGAGCCGACATGTGCCTTTACCGAAATCAACGAAGGTTTTGTAGGCAAGAAGGTCGGTGATTTCGAGGCGGTAGATAATGCCAAAGCGGCAAAGATCGTGCCCGATCTGGTCCGACAAGGTTATCTCATTAGAACACGTGCCGATGGCGATACGCTGGAGGCGCGTCACAACGACCTTGCTCGTCGCCAGACCGCGTTTGAGGATGGTGCACAGCTGATCAGCACGGATTATCCGCTTTATGCCCCTGCCCGCTGGCACGATTACAGCGTGTCATTTCCGGGTGGGGCCATGATGCGTTGCAACCCGGTCAATGCCCCTGCTTCCTGCCGCGATTCGGCGCTGGAACCCACCGCGCCCAAACTCTGAGCGCCGCCCCGGAACACAGGAAAACAGGGGCAAGGGGAAGAAAATGCAAAATTCTTTCTTTCCCCCTGTTGCCAAACACAATGAGGGCTGGTAGTTCCCCCTTCACCGAAGACGAGGTCGCTACAAGCCTCCTCCGACACGGTCGCCGGAGCGGAAACGCTCCATGCGGGTGTAGCTCAGTTGGTTAGAGCGCCGGCCTGTCACGCCGGAGGTCGCGGGTTCGAGCCCCGTCACTCGCGCCACTTTCCCATGAAAATATGAGAAAATGGTGCATTACGCTGCCATCGTGCGCGTATTACCCATTGATCGACCGATCATGCCGGGCCGAGGCGCCCTGCCTCAGCCCCGGGCACCACGCGACCTTGTCTCATGTCGCGAGATAGGCATCCAGCACCGCGCTGGATGGACCATCGAGGCGGATACGCCCTTCCTCAAGCCAGATCAAACGCGTGCACCATTTACGCATAATTTCGGGTTGATGCGATGACATGATGAGCACATCCGCGTCCTGTACGAGCGCTTCCAGACGCTTTTTCGCCTTTTCCATGAAGGTGATGTCACCCGCCATGAACCATTCATCCATCAGCAGCACGTCGGGCGTGATGGCTGTCGCAAGCCCAAAAGCCAGACGCACCAGCATGCCGCTGCTGTAGGTCTTGACTGGCAGGGCGATGAAGTCACCCAGTTCGGCGAATTCGGCGACATTCTCGAGCACGGATTTCGTCCCCGCGCCGCTCATGCCATGAGAGAGGCAGCGCAGTCGCACGTTCTCCAGGCCTGTCAGCTCCATGTTCATGCCGAGCTGGGTATCAAGAAGCGTACCGATCGTACCGCGGATGCGCACCCGGCCTGCAACAGGCTCATAAATACCGGCCAGCGCCCGCAGCAGGGTCGTCTTGCCAGCACCATTGCCACCGATCAAACCGAGCCGCTCACCGCTCTGCAAGCCAAAGGTAACGTCCCTGAGCACGTCTACTGTAACGCGATGACGGGCATCCTCGATGAGGGCACTTCCCGCGCGATGAACCGACCGGTTGGCCACAGCCCGGGCCATGGAGCGTTTCAGGGTTCGGCTGTCCGCGTGATAGACCGGAAAACTGAGCGAGAGGCCATCTACAAGAACTCTGGTCATGTTCAAACCCAGTACGCGATGCGTGCGCGAAAGCGCGTGAAGACGAGAACCGCAAAACCGATCAGAACAGCGCTATGCGCCAGGGCGACCTCCCACAGGGCAAGAGGGGTTGGTTCTCCCAGCAGCGGCGTGCGCATGATGGCGATCAGCGAATAGAACGGGTCGAGCAATATCCAATGCTGGAGCGTCCCGACCAGTTCGGGGCGCCAGATGATGGGGGTGATAAAAAAGAACACCTGAAGCAGGGATTGCACAATGGGAGGGATATCGCGAAAGCGCGCCCCCAACAGACCCAGACACAGCATCAGTGCGAAGCTGTCCACCAGCCAGAGTGCCAGTGCTGGCAGAACCAGCCAGATATGAAGCGGTGTCACATGGAAGATGAGAAACACGACCAGCACGACCACCGCATTATGCAGCAGAACAAGGATATTGCGCGTGATGGCCTGCAGGGCAAAGACACTGAACGGCATACGTGCCGCCTGGATCATGCGACTTTCCTGAGAAAATACTGTCGTGCTTTCTCCGATCAGTGTTGAGATATACCCCCACAACACCAGCGACAGCGCGAGAAAGGGCAGATAATCCTTGATGACCATGTTGAAGAGTTCGGCATAGAGAAAGCCGAGCGCTGCCACCATGACGGCAGTGGTGATGGTCAACCAGAACGGCCCCAGCATCGAACCACGATATCGCATCTTGATATCGAGCCAACCGAGCATCATCGCAAGGGGCAACAGGCGTAGCCCTGCACGCAAATCGGCCAGGGCTGCCCTGAAACGTCCGGCGGCGGTCAGGGGGAACAGATCGAGGATAGGCTCTTTTCGACCTGACTCTGCCTTGATTGTGTTCATGCTTCTTGCTCTTCGCTGGATCAGGAGGAAAGCTCTACCTGCTCCGCCGCCTTCCTCCAAGAGCGGGCGCGCGCGATGCATTCCGTTCCGGACAAAATCCGGTGTCCTGCGGCGGCAGACGAGGTCTTGAGATGGATTCACGACGGTAGAGTCGGCTATGATTGCTGTTCATTGTGCGGGACAAGCAAGCAGGCATGGACGGTGGCGATTACTTCATGATCGGTTTTGTCTTCGCGACATACGCGATCGGCCCGCTGCTGGCTGCCTTTCTGGTACGACGTATCAACCGGTCAGGCCTGTTTGAAGAGCAGGACGACTAGATCAGGCGTCAACCTGCCACGCCTTTGCCTGGCTCGCGCTTTCAAGACAGGGGGAGCTGCCCGAACCACCCTCCTCATACACTTTCGCTGTTGATAAAAGGCACTCCCAAAGCATCAAAGACGCAGCGTCATTCCCTGTCTGGCCAGAGTAAAATGAAATCCCAACCGGTTATCCCGATCCAGATCGTTGCGGATACGCGTTTGCGCCGTCGGTCCGGCGTCAAGCAGGGGCTTGATGTGCGAAACCAGAACGGGAAAACCCGTCATGGACACGCCTGCAAGGGCCTGAAGTGCGGCGAGCTCTGACAGCAGCCATCGAGGCGTCAGATGACCAAAAAGCTGTTTATCCGCCCGTCGGTTGTCATACGAACATTCGATGATGATCCCGCGCAAATGGCCAGTTCTTACCAGTGGGGCCACCTCGTGCCAGAGCGCCGCCAGATGGCCTCCCGGTTCGATGGCATCCGGGCCGGTATCCCCGAGATAAAGCAGGGCATCCTGACCGGAATGGAGGAGAAAGGCCGTGGATTCCACCCCGCCATGACTCAGCGGATAAGCCGTGACGCTCAGCGGCGTTCCTGAGAGCGGCATTGTCTGACCCGGCGTGAGGTCATGATAGTGAAGCAGCCCGAAAGCCGGTTTCAACCCTCTGTCACCCAGATTGGGCCAGACACGGTGATTGAACAGATCCTCCTGAAGCACCGACAGGACCGACGGCAGGGCATAGACTGACTTGCCCGGATCCTCAGGCGAGATGGCCACCAGACCTGCCACATGATCGAGATGGGCATGGCTCAGCAGATAGCCCTTGATCACACGATGGAGGATCACCCCACTGCGTGAGGCTGATGGGTCGGCGCCCAGATCCAGGCCATCGAAGGCATGGGCCGCATCGGCTTTTTCGATGCCGTTGAGCACTGTGCCTGCATCCAGAAGCACACCGGACGACGTTCCCGCTTCCCGGACCAGATAGGCGCTCAGATTACCATCCTCGAGCCCGCCGGCCGCCCCCAGGACAGTTATGTCAAACTCATGCGCCTGAACGGTGGCAACCGGTACCATCAGGGCAAGCAGCAGCAATAGCCTGATCATGCTTGAAGGGAGCGCAGGCAATAGATTCGCGGGTAATCGGTAAGAAATCATCGGGCCTCCGGCATCATGACGACTGAACCCCATGCCAGCTTCTCCCCGCATGACGGAAAATATTTGGCAGCGATACCAGTAAGCCGCACCCGATTGGCAGGGCTCAGGCGCAGTTCAGTCCGGCATGAAAACAACCCGGTCCTGACCCGCAGCAAAGCGGTGGCACCGGCTGATCAGCAGTAATAAAACGCGTCATGACTGGCAAGCAATCGCAACGCATGTAACAGTTGGACGAACCGCCTTGGTAAAGAGCGCCGAAATGTCCCGCAGAAACACCTTCATATGCTGCCTGCCCCTGATGATGGGCCCTCTCTTACTGGCAGGGTGCGATGACCAGCCACCGCTTCAGCCCGGTCATTGCGAGATCCGGACATTGGGCCGCCTGAGGCTGCGCAGTCTGGCGTCAATCCCGGTTGTCGAGGCCAGGATTGATGGCAAGCCCGTATTGTTCATGGTCGATACCGGCGCTTTCAACTCTGTCATCTTCAAAAAAAATGCCAGCATGCTCAGCCTGAACTACACAGGCGCGACAGCTCAGGTAAGAGGTGTGCATGGCATCGAAAGCAGCGCCGTTGTTCGCATCGACAGGCTTGATCTGGGCTCCGGAGCCACGACCGACCATGCATTTGTCCTCACAGAGTCGATGGCGCCCCGAACGCCCAAAGGGTTGCCCCCCATTGTCGGACTGCTCGGCGCAGAGCTGCTGATGGCGTCCGATCTGGTGATCGATATGCCGCATCATGCGATGTACATGCTCGACATGCGCCGGTGCCCCTATATCACCCCCTACTGGCAGGGAACGGTTCATAAGATACCGATTGAACGGGACTGGGACGACAACAAGGTTCGCCTGACATTCACCATTGATGGCAGCAAACCGATCCCGGCAATTTTCGACACAGGCTCATCCCACGTTCTGCTACCCTATTCGCTGGCCCATGAGAAACTCGGAATCACCCGTCGCGACCTCAAGAAAGACCCGTCAAGCACGGACAGCATGGCCGTTGGAGATGACACGGTTACAAGCTATCATCAGCAATTCGACCATCTCGATATGGCAGATTTCCGTATCAGCAATGCGTGGGTGACCATTGATGATGCAGATAATATCGACCATGCCCTGTTCGGTGCGCGTTTCCTGCATCAGACCCGCATCTGGCTGACCACGAAGGATGTGATGTATGTGCAGCACGTCTCGGAAATGAAGGATGCTCCGCCCATTCCCATCACCCCGGTCGCTGGCGTTACACCGGTAACGAAATAACCCGACCGCCCCTTATTCGTTGTTTTTTCACTTGCATATACAGCCCGCCTCGCCGACATGCGGAGCATGCCATACGCTGTGAAGGAAATGTTTGCGACACTGCAGGGAGAAGGGGCTCATACCGGGCGTGCCTCCGTGTTCTGCCGCTTTACCGGATGCAATCTCTGGTCGGGTCGCGAAGAAGATCGTCACAAGGCGGCCTGTCAGTTCTGTGATACCGATTTCATCGGAACAGATGGCGAAGGCGGCGGGCGTTTCGCAACAGCCGACGCTCTGGCTGAGGCGCTTGTGCAATGCTGGAAGAGCGAGGCGGGCGATCAGGCAGGACGCTATGTCGTGTTCACAGGCGGCGAGCCGCTCTTGCAGATCGATCCCGCGCTGATCGCTGCTGTCAAGGCAGCGGACTTTGAGATTGCAATCGAGAGCAATGGCACGATCAACGCCCCTCAGGGGATCGACTGGATCTGCGTGAGTCCAAAACCGTCCAGCGTTGTCACGCAGCAGACCGGCCAGGAACTCAAGCTGGTCTTTCCGCAGGAAAGCTTGCCCCCCGAGCTGTTTGAGGGCTGGGATTTCGAGCATTTCTGGCTGCAACCCATGGACGGGCCGGATCGCATCGCCAATACCGCCAAGGCCGTCGCCTACTGCCTGAAGCACCCGCGCTGGCGTCTGTCCCTGCAAACCCACAAGCTGATCGGGATTCCCTGATGCTCTCTGATGACACGGCCATCGTTCTTTTCTCAGGTGGGCAGGATTCGGCAACCTGTCTTGCCTGGGCGCTCGACCGCTTTGCCCATGTCGAGACTCTCGGTTTCGCCTATGGCCAGCGTCATGCGATCGAGCTGGAATGCCGCGATACCTTGCGCGATGCCATGATGCGCCAGAACCCGCAATGGCGTGAGCGTCTTGGTCCGGACCATACGCTCGATCTCTCGGTGCTGGGGCGGATTTCGGAAACGGCCCTGACGCGCGAAGCGGCGATCGAGATGAACGAGAACGGCCTGCCCTCAACCTTCGTGCCGGGGCGCAATCTGCTCTTCCTGAGTTTTGCCGCGACGCTTGGCGTTCGGCGCAACGCACGACACATCGTGACAGGCGTGTGCGAGACTGATTACTCCGGTTATCCTGATTGCCGCGATGACACCATCAAGGCCCTTCAGGTCGCGCTCAATCTGGGCATGGAAACACGCTTTGTGCTGCATACGCCCCTGATGTGGCTCGACAAGGCGGAAACCTGGCGTCTGGCCGAGCGTATCGGGGGTGACGGGCTGGTGGCGCTCATCAATCGTGAGAGCCATAGCTGCTATATGGGCGACCGCGCCCATCTGCATGACTGGGGCTATGGCTGTGGCACCTGCCCTGCCTGTGAGCTTCGTGCCAAGGGATGGGCCAGTTATGTCAGCGCTTGAACTAAGCTTCACAAGGCGGTTCAGCATGGGGCATCGGCTGATCGCCGGTAGCTCGGAGCGTTGTGCCATTCCCCATGGCCATAATGAATTCGTGACCGTCACGTTGCAGGCTCGGGAACCTGCACGGCTGGACGGCGCGCAGAACATGGTCATCCCGTTTGCTGACGCGAAACGGCGTTGGCACGATTTTATCGATACACGCCTCGACCATGCCTTTCAGATTTCTTCATCAGATCCATTGCTGAGCTGGTTTCTCACCAATGAGCCCGCCCGGGCAGACAGGCTGGTCGTGACACCGGGGGATCCGACCACGGAAATGATGGCCGCACTGCTCTATGCAAAGCTGCAGGCCTTCCTGCGTGCTGATGGTGACGTGCTATGCTGCACCAGCCTGTCACTCGAGGAAACACCGACCAACACGGTCTGCCTGACTGGCGGCCCTGAATTCTACCTGCCGGTGACAGAAGCTCCTCCGGAGTCCTGTTGGTGGAACCGTGCGGACGATACGATTTCCGATCTTCTGACGCAGAACTGACGAGACGCCTGCCCCGTCAGGTCCGCCTATATCTGCTCCAAGCGAAGCTGGGCAACACAACGCGCTCCTGGTCGTCCGGAGGTTCACCGGTTACAGTCGGGTCAGGCACCGGCTATCAATGCGTCTGTGACCACTCATGACCGAGCAGCTGCACATGGACACGAAAAGCGCCATGGTCATCGGATTTGATGTCACGTGGTGATGTTACGCCCAGCTTGGCAGGCTCGCTGCTAGCGGGCAGTTCAGTCTGAGGCAGGGTTACCGTCTTGCTCATGACTATCTCCTTCACTGGAACGACAACAAGGGAACGTGGCGCCAATCTGGCATTGCCATGAAAGAATGGGGCATGAGCCCATCGATTTGTTCCCGTGCCTCGTTAACGCCCAATGCCCTGAGCGGTTCTGAATCATCGATGGATCGAAGGATTTAATTTCTTGACGTCACGGGAGGCAGATCAAGAAACCAGGCGTTCAGGACTCGCGCTCCATCAGAAAAACAGGTCTAAACAGAGCCATGAGACTGCGCGTTATTGATCTTGAAACATCCGGGGCTCACCCCACCGCCTCTGAGGTCATCGAGTTCGGCTCGGTCGATCTTGTCCTGCAGGGCGATACATGGCTGATCGAGCCTGTCCACACGCAACTCTTCAAACCGAAGGCGCCGCTGACACCGGAGACACAGGCCGTTCACCATTTGATGGACGAGGATTTTTCCGATGAACTGCCCACGGCCACGCCGGAAACCCTGAGTGCGCTGGTGCGGCGCAATCCCGTGCCGGACATGCTTTGCGCCCATCATATCGCTTTCGAGCGGCATTTTCTGACCGACACGATGACGGAAGGTCTGCCCTGGCTCTGTACGCTGCGTATCGGTCAGAAACTCTGGCCCGACGCCCCACGACATACAAACCAGATCCTGCGCTACTGGCTCAAGCTCGATCTGGACCGCGCAAGTGCCTCACCCGCCCACCGGGCAGGACCCGATGCCTATGTCACCGCCCATATCCTGCAACGACAGCTTGCCCTGGCCGACCCCGAGGCGCTGCTGCGGCTCACACAGACGCGCCATATCCGCCGTGGCGCGGCCTTGCGTGCCGGGCGCGATATGCAGCGTCAGGAGCAGCTTTTTACCTGACGCCCCATCGTGATCCAGTACATCAGGCAGCCGCGCCGTATCGTGCTGTTGCCTTGATGGTCAGGCCCAGCACACCCGGCGCCCCAGCCCGGCGCATCCCCAGAGGTAGCCGTGCATTGCCTCCGGTCCAGCGCATCGGGGCCGCTTCGAGCCCATTCCAACCCTCGAGGGCAGCATCGCTCAGATGGGTGTCGATCCGGGTCATGCCGCAGCTATCCCAGAAATGGACATCGCCCACCAGCACGCCAAGATGGCGCCTGTCATCCACAAACGGCCCCTCGGCCATATCGGGACGAGCTGCACGTGAGCGTATGCGGACCTCCTCCAGTTCGGACGGGATCTGGAAGATCACCATATCATCGATTCGCCTGACCGGCTTGATGATCTGTCCATCGGCACTCACAAGATGCAGCTCGGCATCTTCATGACCCGTCGCACTTCCTTCCCGCGGGGCTTCGGATGACAACAGGCTTGCTCGATCGGCCAGTGAACGGTGCAGGGGCTCGACAAAGCTGCGCTCGACACGCAAGGGAGCAGCTCTCTCGGGTTCTGCAATAGCCGGAAGCAGCGGAAGGGGGCTGCCTGTGACGTCCCCCCGCGCGACAGGTATCCCTGCCGAAATCGCAGATATTGGCGCCTCATGGGGCTTCAGACCCATGATCTCGCCATGATCGAGAAGGGTCTCGGTCGGCATATTGTTCGACCAGACAATCGCATGGGTCTCGGTACGAAAATGATAGATCTTGAAGCGGGTCCGCGTACGGTCATAGGCAATGCTGTGACCATTGACCAGCATGCGCGCCGGTACCAGAGCCCCCTCAATATAGACGCAGTGCTCGGGCGTAATGAAGAGATCACGATCTGGAACGCCACCGCCCAGAGCCCCGGCCCTAAAGCGAATAGGGTATCCCGCAACATCATCAGAACGCGCCGGGTCAACCACGATTTCAGCCGAACCGACCCACTCGATCCGACGGATATTGGACCCGCCAGCACCATTCACCGAGACCAGATCACCAACGCGCAATGTCTCAACCGCCCGCTCGCCCTCAGGCGTGCGGATCATGGTGCCAGCCAGGAAGCACTTGTCATAGACGAGTTCGGTACTGCCATCGCTATCGGCTTCCAGATGGAAATCACCCGCCTTGTACGAGCCAGTGAGCGCCGTGGACCAGCTCGTGCCGTCTGAGTGGGTGACTGTCAGGATACCGTTGCTGACTGTGATCTTGCCGCCCGGTTTGTACGCCAGTCCCTCGATATCGATACGTCCACGCCACCCGACGCTCAGATTGGTGAGAACAGCACCGGGTGAGACTGTCAGCAATCCCGCTGCCCCCGTGCTGGACGTCGCGCCGGCCACCACCAGGCCAGCGATGGTCGCCCCGGATGCCACGATCATGGAGCCACCGGCGGAGATGACGGCCTTCTGGACTGTAGCTCCTGAAGACACGCTCTGGGTTCCACCCGAGAGAATGGTCGCGCCGCTGACCACCCCGCCGGAAAGAACAGTTTCCGACCCACCGGACGCGATTGTGGCACCACTGACTACGCCGCCAGATGACACGACGGCCAGACCGCGTGCAGCGACAAGCTGATTGACGACAAGACCACCCGATAGCGTCAGCCCGGTGCCGCCACTCCCGATCGTCAGGCCACTGATCGTGCCCCCGCTTCCTGCGACAACCGTTCCACCGGCGGAGACAACCGAGCTCGACGCCAGGCCACCCTGCACCAGCTGCACGCCCGCACTGAAAATACCCCGGACTGCCAGAGCACCCGACGAGACAACCTGTGTGCCGCCAAAGATACCGCCGATATCCGTCCCGCCGCTGGCAAGCTGTTCGGTCGAGCCCACCTCGAAAGTCCCGCCGGAAACAACCCCGGATCCGGCAAAGGTCTGGCCCTTGATAGTGAACCCGCCGCCAACAATCGCCTGACCGCCATTGAGCACATGAGGGGCAATCGCACTGGCCTGTGCGCCGTTGTAACCGGACAAGTTACCAACAGCGAGACCAGCGCGTGAGGTGATGGTCGCGCTGATGACCACACCCTGATTGAGCGCCGCAAACGACCCGCTCTCATAAGCCGTACCGCCGTAAGTCGTGCCATTGGCGGCAGCAGCAACCACGCCACCGGAGAGAACCGTTGCCCCTGATATGGTACCACCCGAGGCGAGATCGACCGCCGGATAATCGGTGCCGCCATTAAGGCCGTAAACAAGATCGCCCGACGTCACCTGACCGCCAGTGACGTAATTGGTCGCCCCACTGGTGATCGTGGCGCCACTTGTTGTACGGCGAATAGGCAAGGCTGCTCCTTAACGATAATTAATGGATATTAATTAATACTCACCAAAATATGGGAGAATATCCTGATATTTAACGGTAACGGCGCCGTGATAGAGGATTATGTCGCTGCATGACAAGCGATTTCGCATGGTGCATGCGACATTCCTGCTTGTTTGTTCTGTATATAAACTATTTCAGGCACTCTGAATGGGACCCAGCCATTTCCATATGGCCATGATAACCAATCGTAATGATTATTTATTTGAGATCTCGTCCAGGGCATTCCGGTCGAGCGACCGCGTCGTGTTCCATCGTGATCAATAAGAATGTTTGTTGTCCGTCATCCTGCTGACCTGGTGCGCAATTCCACGCAGGATACGGTGCCTGATCAAGCCACTGACAGGACGTATGAGAGCCCAGTAGAGCGCCATTTGCCGCCGCTCTGCCTCATCCGGGCATGCAATGAGAGTACGGGTTACGAGATATGTCCGGTCTGGTCCGTCAGGGTGAGCCTCAAACTCCAGCAGGAGGCGGGTCAGGCCACACGCCGCCTGCCATGCCTCTGGCGTACACATCCCACTTTTGGACAGGCCGTAATCCGCACGCCAGAATTGCCCGCTGAGCCCATAACGCAGGAACCTGTCCCCTTCCCGACCGAGAAAGACGAAGCTCTTCTTGCTGAAACGATGAGCCTCTCGTCCCTTGAGCACCCTGCCGGGCAGATCGCGCAAGGCGAGGCAAAGCCTGATCAGCCAGTCCTGATCGATCTCAAAGGCCTCGGCTGCATCCAGACAGGATTTTGCATCAGCTTCGATGACACGCGCATGCTCTTCCCGAAAATCCGCATGTCCCAGGGTGGAATTCTCCGTATCCCCGCGCGACCGATGCGTTCGCAGCCCTGTCATCCAACCCACTCCTGTTTGTTTAAGCCTGTTCTGACGGGAGCCTGTATGATCCAGCCGGGAAACAACCGGAACATAGATCCTGAGAGCAGGAGAAAGCCATGCGCCGTCTCGAAAACAAAACCGCCGTTATCACCGGGGCGGCCCGCGGCATCGGGCTGGCCATCGCCCGGCATTTTCGTGACGAAGGCTGCAAGGTGATCATGACCGATATCGACCGCGAAAACGGCGAGCAATCTGCCGAGGTGCTGTCATGTCGTTTCATACCGCTTGATGTGCGGCGCGAGGCTGACTGGCTTGCGCTCGAAACCCTTTGTCCTGAACCCGATATCGTTGTGAATAATGCGGGAATTACCGGCTTCGAGCAGGGCATGGTGGCGCATAACCCCGAACATGCCACCCTTGCCGACTGGCACGCCGTCCATGCCACCAATCTGGATGGTACCTTTCTGGGGTGTCGCTACGCCCTGCGCCAGATGGGCGGCAGGGGCACGGGCTCCATCATCAACATTTCATCGCGCTCCGGGCTCGTCGGTATACCCGCCGCAGCGGCCTATGCCTCATCCAAGGCCGCCATACGCAACCACAGCAAGACGGTCGCGCTCTATGCCGCGCAGAAAGGCTGGGCGATACGCTGCAACTCCGTACACCCGGCCGCCATTCTGACCCCGATATGGGATGCCATGCTGGGAGAGGGCCCTGACCGCGAAATGCGTATGGCAGCGCTGGTTGCCGATACGCCACTCAGGCGCTTTGGAACGGTCGATGAGGTAGCCTCACTCTGTGTCATGCTGGCTTCCGATGAATCAGGCTACATAACGGGGTCGGAATTCTCGATTGATGGCGGTCTGCTTGCTGGTTCTGCCGCCCAGCCAGGCTGAGAGCCTCAGAACGTCCAGACCAGATATCGGCCAGCTGCACAAAGCACGTTTACAGATATTCCCCTTGCCTAGCGCCATGTTCTAGACAGGCCGGACCAGCCCATGATCAAGACTGGAGCGCCCGATGCGCTTTATCGAAACGTTCGACCTTCATTCCTTCACTGATTCGAGCATCAGCCTGCTCAGCGCCTTCGTGTTCGGCACCCTGATCGGTGCCGAGCGGCAATACCGACAGCGAACAGCCGGTGTGCGCACCAATGCGCTGGTGGCGCTTGGGGGCGCGGCTTTCGTCGATCTGGCGCAGCGTATTGCCGGCGATGTCGAATCCCTGCGGGTTATTGCCTATGTCGTGTCAGGCATCGGCTTTCTGGGGGCCGGTGCGATCATCAAAGAAGGGGCGAATGTACGCGGCATGAACACGGCCGCCACGCTCTGGTGTTCGGCAGCGGTAGGCGCGTGCGTAGGCAGCGATATGCTGGCAGAAGGGTTCCTGCTCACCTTCTTCATCATCGCAGGCAATACCCTTCTGAGACCGATCGTGAGAGCCATCGATCGTATTCCCTTGCAGGCCAAGACCATGGAGACGGGATACGCTCTGCGCATCGTCACCTGCGCGCTCGATATCCAGACGGTGACGGCGCTGATCAAGGAACGTCTGGAAGAGGCCGATTATACGATCGGCAAACTGGCGCTCAGCGATGAGAAAGACGACCAGACTGCCATCGCCATTTCCCTCATGGTGTCATCGAATGGCCCCGCTGCGCTGGAACAGCTTGTCGCCAGTCTGATGACTGACAGCCGTGTCACAGCCGCGTCGTGGTCGCTCAACACCGATAACTGAGCGACCACGAAGAGATAAAAACACCAGAACAGGCAAATTCACACGGCTGTAAGCGGTCCAGCCCGTAACGTTCTCAGGGTGCCGGGGATGGCAGGGTGATCTTGACCACAAGCCAGGGGCGCTGCTCCTGGTTTACCCCATTATGGAAAGCAGGCTGACGCGACCATTGGCCGATCGTCGCATAGAGTGCGTTGCCCTGATAGGCCAGACCATCAGGGGCGATCAGTCTCGGGTCATGGGCAACAACAGAAATCGTGCCATCCGGCGCCCTTTGCAGGATACCGTGACGCTCGATATCGGTCAGGAAAAGGCGTCCATCGGGAGCGGTGGCCATGCCATCACCCATGCCTGCCTCGCCCTCATCCTTCACGCTGAACTCGATTTCGGTTTCGGTCGCCCGTGGGTCTGCCAGAACGGCTGTCGGGGCTGAGTAGAGTTCACGGCTGGTCAGAGGCTGCCAGAAAAGCGTTTGCTGATCGGCACTCAGCCCGATCCCGTTGGCGCCTGCCTGCGCCATTGTCGGCTTGTCCGGGTTGTACCGCGAGGCCTTGCCATCGAGCACGGCCATGAAGCCATGACGGGGCATGACCGGCTCTGTATCAGCCAGAAGGCGACGCTGATGGCCGGTGGCGATGTCGACCACGATCAACGCAGGATGCACGGTCAGGGAAGAATCGGTAATGAACGCCGTCCCCCGATCGCCATGCGTCAGATCGATGCGAACATCGTTGGGATGGCTGTCAGAGCGCAATGCCGGCGCCGTGAGCGCGATCTCCTCCACAATCCGGCCTGCTACCGGGTCGATATGAAACAGACGCGCTGCCCCCGGCACAGTGCCCTTCTCTGCAAGAATACCCTCATCCAGCACCCAAAGCTGCCCGCTTGCATCGACGGTCATGCCCAGCGGCGACACAAACCTTCCCTGGCTTTCAGCATCGGGGAAAGGCGTGAGCTGGCCATGACTGTAAAGGGCAAGACGGGGGCCATCATGATCGTGCAGGCTGCGGGGAAAGCCCAGCACCATGCGATGATCGGACAGAATGGCGATGCCGGAGGGCTGGGCATCGTGAAACCGGCCGATGACCGTCACATTGCCGCTGGGCTTGTAGCCAGCGTCGATACTGTCGGCAGGCGGATCGCCCATGCCGGTCATATCCGGCATGGAGGCGTCGTCAGCCCCGTATGAGGGCGGCGCTACAAGTGTGGCTGCGAGAGACAGCGCAAGGGTACACAGGGTCAGACGTGTTTTCATATTCCCTCTTCCTGTCCGTCATCAAGGCGATCAGGGCTCTCGCGTCAAACCACAGCAGCGTGACGTTCAGCCCTTGAGCAAGGACATGATCTCGGCACGTAACGCCGCATCACGCTGCCAGGTGCCACGCACAACTGTCGTAACCGTACGACTGCCGACATTGCGTATGCCGCGCATGGCCATGCACATGTGCTCGGCCTCGACCAGCACCATGACTGCCTTGGGTTCGAGAACCTCGATGATGGACGCGGCTATCTGGTCTGTCAGGCGCTCCTGCAACTGGGGGCGACGGGCCAGAACATTGACCGTGCGCGCAATCTTGCTCAGCCCGGTCAGGCGCCCGCCCTCAGGCAGATAGGCCACATGAGCCTTGCCGAAAAACGGCAGGAGGTGGTGCTCGCACATCGAATGGAAGCCGATATCGCGCACGATAACTGCCCCTTCATGCTGGTCCGCCAGAAACTGCTTGTGCAGATGGTCGCGCGGGTCCTCATGCAAGCCACCCAGCACGTCCAGATACATGCGCGCCACACGACCCGGCGTCTCGAACAGCCCTTCCCGGTCAGGATCCTCACCAAGAGCCTCAAGAATTTCGCGCACGGCACCGGCGATGCGTGTCTCGGCATCATCCGGCCTGGCAATCGGTGCGATGGGGCGCTCGCCACCCTGCCCCTTGTGGCGGGCGGCATCCAGCGCCACGAGATCGGCAGTCGGTTTGGTCATTTCTGGTCCTCGGCAATGCAAGACGGGTCTTCCGCGCAGGGGACAACGTCATCAGCCTCGCGGGGGAGCCTGTCCAACATGTCCGAAACCGAAAGTCCACTGATTTTCTGTTCCGATGCGATTTCTGCAAGGGGAACGAGCACAAAAGCCCGCTGCGCGATACCGGGATGCGGCAGGGTCAGAACGGGATTGCTGATTTCCTGCGTCCCCAGATAAAGCAGATCGACATCCATCGCGCGCTGCCCCCAGCGCACCGAAGGCACGCGCCCGAGACGGGTCTCGATATCCTTGCAGACGCGCAAGAGCGCCATGGCATCGAGACTGCTGCGACCCGTGACGCAAAGATTATAGAAATCGGGCTGCTCAACCCCACCCCATGGCGCCGTACGATAAAGGCCTGACACCGCGGTGATTTCCAGACCCGGCGTAAGGCCAAGCCATGTGACCGCAAGCGCGAGCGCACTCTGCCGATCCCCCATATTGCACCCAAGCGAAAATCCGACCGGCAGGGTTCGCTCTCTGGTTGTCTCGACACTCACCATGCCGAATGGATGGGCGATGGGTGCACCCGGCTTGCTGACCCGCACGGTCAGGCGCGCAATGGTGGGGAAATGCGCCAGCAGATCCTGCGCGATGCGGTCGGCCAGCGTTTCGATCAGCTGCACCGGCTCACCAGCGGCAATCGCCATCACATGGTCGCACAGCGCTGCATAACAGACTGCGTGACGATAATCGTCGTTGGCCGTGGCCTGGGCGGTATCGGCTGTGACAACCAGATCGATCAGGAATTTCTGCCCGAGCCGTGTTTCTTCAGGCAGTACGCCGTGCCGGGCAAAGACCTGTATGCCGTCAAGGCGAATGACCGACTGGGTCATGACAGGGGGGACCTCTCGGGTTGCGGGCGGAAGGTGCCCAGCATTGCAGCAATACGCACCGCATCGACATGCGGGGCCACATCATGAACACGCAAAATGGCCGCGCCCTGTGTCAGACCGCCAAGATTGGCGGCCAGAGTACCCGCCAGACGCTCATTCACGTCGCGGCCAAGCAGGCGGCCGAACAGCGATTTGCGCGACAGGCCCAGCAGCACCGGCACGCCATATGTCTCACGCAGGAAACCGATCAGCCGGATACTCTCAAGATTTTGCGGGTCTGTCTTGCCAAACCCGACACCGGGGTCGAGCACGATATGCTCGCGCCTGATGCCGGCACGCAGCGCCTGCGTCAGGATGGCATCGAAACAGCGCCGGAATTCGTCACGCAGGTCCAGTCCAGGGTCGATGGTCTCGCGATTATGCATCAGCACGGCCACTGCCCCGGTTTCGGCCATCACCGACGCCATGGCGGGGTCGCGCTGCATGCCCCATACGTCGTTGATCATGACCGCCCCGGCACGCACTGCTTCACGCGCCACACTGGCCTTGTAGGTGTCGATGGACAGGAAACAGGGTTGGTCGCGCAGCGCCAGCATGACAGGGCGTGTGCGCATGATCTCTTCAGACGCGGGGACAAAAGCCGCGCCGGGCCGTGTGGATTCACCCCCGACATCGATCAGGGCCGCCCCTTCGGCAATCAGCTGGCGCGCATGGTCGATGGCCAGGTCGGGGGCGTCGTGCAAGCCGCCATCGGAGAACGAGTCAGGCGTCGCATTGACGATACCCATGATCAGCGGTTCATGCGCCTCATGCGCACCCCATATCGCGGCTTTGAGCGCATCGCGCCTGTCCTGCCACTGGGCCTTGTGAACCGCGGAGCCGACCGCTTCCATAACATCCATTCATGTCGGGACTGAGGGAACCACGCTCTTAGAGTATGGGAGCGGACAGGTCCAGAAAAACGAACCGGCCCCTTCGCCCGCTGTTCTATCCTGCGAGAAGGAGACGCATCATGGCCAACGACCAGTTCGACACCCCCGTATTCGATGGGGAAGACAACAAGCATCACAGCGCCCGCGCCCTTGCAGAGGCGGCCCTGCGCGCCGAGGAGGAAGGCGAACAGGAAAAAGCGGAGCAGCTTTTCCGTCAGGCAGAAGCCGCTGATCCATCAGCGCTCGAGAGCGTCCTGCTTGAACGACGCAGCGAGCACCCCGGCTTCAGCCCGCAGCCAGCCTCGAAGGATGAGGAAGTGGCTGCCATGAGCCGCACCATCGAACCCGAGCGTCATGCCCCGCCCCCGGAGGCCATGGACGAAAACTACTGATCACGTAACGCAGGTCAGAACGAGACAGGGCCGGTCGGATATCATCCTGACCGGCCCTGTCCGCATAAAATACGCCACTGATGGGCCCTGCCATGACAGGGCCCTTCCACGAAAGGATCCCTGGCAACCCTGGAAACTGGTTTCAGGTGATGGCGTGGATCCAGCCATGCGCATCATTGGTCTTGCCAGCCTGAATATCGGTCAAGGCTTTCTTGATCGCAAGCGAGACCTCACCCGGCGTCTTGCCGTCGCCAAAGACAGCCTCGCCACCCGTGCGACGCAGGGCGCCGATCGGGCTGATAACGGCAGCCGTTCCGCAGGCAAAGGCCTCCTTGTAGCGGCCAGAAGCGGCACCGGCGAAAATCTCGTCGATCTCAAGCGGGGTCTGCTCGATTTTCAGACCGCGATCCTTCGCAAGCTGCAGGATGGCATCGCGCGTAATGCCTGGCAGGATGGTGCCCGTCAGCGGAGGCGTGACCAATGTGTTGTCATCGCGCAGGAACATGACATTCATGCCCCCCATCTCCTCGACGAAACGCTGTTCGCGGCTATCGAGGAACAGCACCTGATCGCAGCCATGCATTTTGGAACCGCGCTGGGCCACAAGGCTTGCAGCGTAATTGCCACCACACTTGGCAGCCCCCGTGCCACCCGGTGCGGCACGCGTGTAATCTTCCGACACCCATACGGAGACGCAGCCGGAACCGAAATAGGCGCCCACAGGACAGGCAATGACGATGAACAGATATTCGGATGCAGGCTTGACGCCAAGGAACACTTCCGTCGCGATCATGAAAGGCCGCAGATAGAGGCTCTTGCCCTCACCGGTCGGCACCCAGTCCTGATCGATCTTCACGAGTTCATCGACGGCCTGCATGAAAATTTCCTGCGGCAGGTCGGCCATGGCCATACGCTCTGCCGAAGCCCGGAAGCGCCTGGCATTCTCCTCGGGACGGAAAGTCGCAATACCCCCTCCTTCGGTGCGGTAGGCCTTCATGCCCTCGAAAATTTCCTGCGCATAATGCAGGACCGAAGCCGCCGGATCGAGGGTGAGCGGCTTGCGCGCGGTGATGCGCGCATCGTGCCAGCCGCGGCCCTCGGTGTATTTCACAATGGCCATATGGTCGGTGAAGACACGTCCGAAAGCGGGATTGGCAATAAGATCCGCACGGTGATCCGCAGGAGTCGGATTACTGGTGGGCTCGATGGTGAAATGCAGGGCTGCGCTCTCGGAAACCATGGTCTGATCCATTTTCGTGTCAACAGTCAGCGCACTCTATCCCGTTCGCTGCATCTTGACACCCTTTGATAGGGAGAGAGAAGAACAGCCCCTCGCCTGACGCTTTCGTGAGCCTTTCCTGCCACCCGGCAAGGTGGAGGGCCATGCTGGCGGCAACTCCCTAAACGGATCAGGCAAACGGACCATAGACAGGCCTGTGACAGAGGCTGATGAGCAGAAGGGCGTATCATGAGCGCATCGACCCCCATCCGGACCCTCACCCCGCAGGCCGTAAAAGCGCAAAAAGGTGGCGCGCCCCTTGTGTGCCTTACCGCCTATACGACACCGGTGGCACGCCTTGCCGATGCGGCCTGCGATATCGTTCTGGTGGGCGACAGCGTCGGTATGGTCCTGCATGGCCTACCCTCCACGCTGGGTGTCAGCATGGAGATGATGATCCTGCACGGGCAGGCCGTCATGCGCGGCATCACGCGTGCCCTGTGCGTGGTGGACATGCCCTTCGGCTCCTATGAGGAAAGCCCGGCCCAGGCCTTTCGCAACGCGTCGCGCCTGCTGGCCCAAACCGGCGCGAGCGCGGTCAAGCTCGAAGGCGGCGTGCATATGAAGGAGACAATTGCCTTTCTGGTGGCACGCGGCATTCCGGTCATGGGCCATGTAGGACTTACCCCGCAGGCCGTGCATGCTCTGGGCGGCTACAAGGTTCAGGGCCGCGACGAGGATGCACAGCGCGTCATGGACGACGCCCGGGCTGTGCAGGAGGCGGGCGCTTTTGCCGTCGTGCTCGAAAAACTGCCTCGCATACTCGGTGAATCCATCACGCAGGCTCTGACGATCCCGACGATCGGTATTGGCGCCGGACCTGAATGTGACGGCCAGATACTCGTCATTGACGACATGCTCGGGCTTTTTGCCGATTTCAAGCCGAAATTCGTCAAGCGTTATGCCCATCTTGCCGAGCAGGCCGAACAGGCTCTTGCCGCTTATGCGCAGGACGTTCGGGCGCGCGCCTTTCCGGGGCCCGAGCACAGCTTTGGAGAGCGCTCATGATCATTCGCGATATCGCGACACTGCGCCAGACCGTCCGGCGCTGGAAAGAGGGTGGAGAGACGACAGGGCTCGTTCCCACGATGGGTGCCTTGCATGAAGGCCATCTGAGCCTCGTCAAACAGGCGCGCAAGCAGGCCGACCGGGTGATCGTCTCGATTTTCGTCAACCCGACGCAGTTCAACAATCCGACTGATCTCGCCACCTATCCCCGCACGGAAGAGGCCGATATCGCCCTTCTGGGCGATGCGGACGCGATTTTCATCCCCTCGGTCGACACCATGTATCCGGCGGGGTTCAACAGCCGTGTGCAGGTCATGACCATGACGGAAATGCTGGAGGGCGCCCACAGGCCAGGCCATTTCGACGGCATGGCGACCGTGGTGACCAAGCTCTTCGGCATTACGCAGGCGGATATCGCTTTTTTCGGTGAAAAGGACTGGCAGCAGCTTCAGATCATCCGCCGGTTCGTTCAGGATCTGAATATATCGATCAACATTGTGGCGTGCCCGACCCTGCGCGAAGCCGATGGTCTGGCAATGTCCTCGCGCAACCGTCGGCTCTCCCCGCAAGCGCGTGCCATCGCGCCCGAACTGCATGCCACGTTGCAGGAAACTGCCGCGCAACTGCGAGCGGGCACCCCTGTCACCGAGGCGCTGGCTCAGGCCAAAACGAGGCTTGCCCGGTCCGGTTTTCAGCCGGTTGATTATCTCGCCTGCTGCGAGGCCGAGAGCCTGACTTCCATCAATGATGTATTCGCAACAAAATATGACCGGGGATCGCTCCGATTACTGGTAGCTGCCGCTCTCGATTCTGTGCGCCTTATTGACAATATCGTTATTTAGTTCTGCGGCGGGGCCGTGCCATGATACCCGCATATTGAGGCGCGACCCGAATGTCGGGCCTCCGGTGCCCTCCTGCCGGAAGGCACCGATGCACAAGAAGGTATGCAAGCATGTCGCTTCCGCTACAGGACAAGGTCGCCGCCGTTACGGGTGGTGCTTCCGGCATCGGTCTGGAATGCGTTCGTCATCTCATCAAGGCTGGCGCTATCGTCTATGTCCTCGACCGCGACAAGGCGGCCATGGAAAAGGCCCGCGAAGAGCTCGGTGAAAAGCTGCACGGCGTCGAGGTCGACCTCTTCCGTCATGCCAGCATCCAGCAGGCTGTCGATACCGTACTGGCCGAGCAGGGCCGCCTGGACATCATGTTCGCCAATGCTGGCTCCTATGTCGGTGGCAACGCCTGGGAAGGCGACCCGGATGTGTGGGACCGTATGCTGAACCTCAACATCAATGCGGCATTCCACTCGGCGCGCGTCGCCATGGTGCCCATGATCAAGCAGGGCAGCGGCGATATCATCATCACCAGCTCGGTGGCAGGCGTTGTGCCGATCGTGGCTGAGCCGATCTATACCGGCTCCAAATATGCCGTGCAGGCTTTCACCCATACCTGCCGTCGCCAGCTGGCACCGCATGGCGTTCGCGTCGGCGCGATTCAGCCCGGCCCGGTTGTCACGCCGCTGATCAATGACTGGGACCCCGAGCGCCGCAAGGCTGCTCTCGAAGGCGGCGGCATGATGCAGCCTTCCGATGTGGCCGAAGCGCTGATCTTCATGCTGACGCGCCGCAAGGGTACGGTCGTTCGTGACCTGGTTCTGCTGCCGAACGGCTTTGACGTCTGATTTAGAGATCAAGGGCGTCCAGGCTCGCTGAGCCCGAGCGCCTGCGAGACTCTGCTGGACAAGAACATGACCCCGCCCCATAGGCGGGGTTCTGTTTTTTCACGGGGCCGATAGAAGATGGACCACGCTTCACCGATCATCGCCGCATACCCCCCCAAACATCGTCCTATGGCATGCCCGGCTGCGCCTTATATCGCCTTCGTACGTTCGAAGGCCCGGTTCCAGCCTTATCGTCATATTGCGATTGACTATTACTTGCGCACTCACTAGCCAGAAGCGAGCTCAAGCCTTCGTGACTGGAACGGCCCCATTCCCAGCGTGCCAGCCCCCTTGCGGCCTCGCGCCCCCCGTCAAACGGACCGCGGCCGGCATATTGACCGCTTCATGTGGCCGCTGCGCCCTGCGCGCCCCATCCTGCTGGCCTTTCACCGTTATCTCGGTCTGGTTCTGGCCCCACTGCTTATTGTGCTCGGTCTGACGGGCAGCATCAGCGTATTCCGGGTCGAGCTTGACCGGATACTCAACCCTGATCTGTTTACGACGACGCATGGCGATAGCCATCTCGCGCCATCTGACCTGATCAGAACCATCGAAACGCGGCACCCCGGTCAATCGCTCATCCTGCTCGATTACAGGCCTGCCCGCTTCGAGACGATCCATGCCTATCTCTCACCGCTCAGGGACCATGCCGGACACCCGTTATGGGACGAGATCTTTCTCGATCCATCGGATGGTCATGAAATGGGGGGGCGACTGAGCGAGGGGTGCTGCCTCGGGCGGCGCGCCCTGATGCCCTTTATCTACCGGCTGCATTATTCGCTGGTTGCCGGTCAGACAGGGCTCTGGATTGTCGGCATCACAGCGCTGATCTGGAGTCTGGATTGCCTGAATGGCCTCCTCCTCACCCTGCCGCCTGCCCTTGCTCCGTGGCGGCAGCGCTTCTGGCCGGGATGGAAGAAATCATGGCTGGTGGCCTCTCCCCGCAATGCCCTGCGCCTGTTTTTCGACCTGCATCGGGCTGCAGGATTATGGTTGTGGCTGCTGTTTCTCGGCATGGCAGTCAGTGGCGTGGCGCTGGCACTCGGCCCCCAGATCTTCCAGCCTGCTGTCAGTGCCCTGTTCCCTCTGGCCCCGCCGCAAGCCGAGATTGCCCTGCCCGGGGGCCCGCATGCATTGACCTTAGAACAGGCCGAGAGTCGCGCCCACAAATGGGTTATCACGCATGGCTGGTCTGCCCGACCCGCTGCCCTCATGCTGACCCACGCGCCCGATACCGCCCTGTTCTATCTGTTCAGTGACTCGGATCGTTTTCCTGCCGGGTTTGGCAGCCCGCTCGTCACAGTGGATTTGCAGACAGGTGCGACGAAGCAGGCCGTAATGGCGCCCCAGGGCCGCCTTGGCGATATGATCCTGCAGATACAGGACCCTTTTCATAGCGGGCGGATCGCAGGACTGCCGGGGCGTATTCTGGTTTGTCTGAGCGGTGTCGCTACGGCGGCTCTTGCCGCTACAGGCGTGCTGATCTGGCTTGGCAAGCGACGTGCCCGCCGTGTCGCAACACGCAAGACGGGTCGCCGGTCCTGAACCTGACACCTGCGCTTCCAGCCGTTTGCGACATTGTCCAGCCGCAAGAACATCACAGCATCAGGTCTTAGAGATCGTCGTCCTCATATGTTTCGTCAGACAGGATCTCGACCGAAAGCACACCGGGGTCGATCTGGTCCTGATCACCCAGAGACAGCATTGCATCCCCCGAAGTCCAGCGTGACTGGGCTGAGTGTTTCTCACACCAGCCGTCTAGCGCAGGGCTGTCGAGATGCTCGGTCATCGTATGGGTCCGGTTTGAGTCGAAGAACGTGATCTTGCCGACAAGCACACCGCGCGATGGGCCGTAATGACTGCCCTCAGCCCAGGCAGGATGAAAAAGCCTCGACACCAGTCGTACGGTCTGGATCTGCCCTGGCACCATGAATATCCAGACCCTGCCGTTCTTGCGTGCGGCTCTTATGCGTCGCCCTCTCTCATCAAGCAGATGGAGATTGGGATCATCGGAACGAGTCAGGACCAGGCTCCCTGAAGAAAACAAAGGCACGCGACACGAGGTTGACAGCGCGACATAACGGATCCGGGAAACGTGTCTTCACCTGATCGACTGGCGCGATCCCCCCAGCGGGCGGGACAGAACGCAGGAAAATCTCTCTAGCCTTTTACATCCTTGTGAACCACCCCCTTTTGCCCGTGCAACACCATGCTCGAACAGGACAGTCTTCCCCCATCAGCCTGACATCGCAGAGGGCGGTCGGATGAACGTTTCAACGTAATGGAATTTCCATGAAACCTCTCTGGCGATCAAAGAACACGCTTCAGGCTGCCGCTCCCTTCTTGTGAGCAGGGTCGTTCACAACGGGTTGAACACTGTGACCTGACGGAACATCACGCCATGTGAGGCATTCTTCACGGGTCCGTGAAATCGTATCCGTGGTCATTCGACCCAAGGAGCCAGCCGATGCCAGAGCAGATCCCTCCCCAGTCGCAATCCCATCAGCCCGGTGTAGAAAAGGCAATGCGCCCGCTCGCCGTTCATATCCGCGATGGTTATCGTGGCAGTGGCAAGCTTTCGGGCAAGACGGCGCTGATCAGCGGGGCTGACAGCGGGATCGGCCGGGCTGCCGCGCTGCATTTCGCCCGCGAAGGGGCCAATGTCGTCATCCTCTACCTTGAGGAACATGAAGACGCGCAGGAGACCGTCAGCCTGATCGAGAAAGAAGGGACCAAGGCGCTTGCCATCGCCGGTGACATACGCTCCAGCGCCTTCTGCAATGACGCTGTAAAACAGACGATCGAGCAGTTCGGCACTCTGGATATCCTCGTGAACAATGCCGGCTGGCAGGTGGTCAACCAGAACAGCGCCACCATCACCGATGATGAATGGCAGCGTCATATGGACACCAACATCAACGGGTATTTCTATCTGACGCGCGCGGCCCTTGCCCATCTGGGTGAAGGCAGCGCCATCATCAATACCTCATCCATCAATGCCTATCGCGGCAGTGCAGGATTGCTGGCCTATTCCACGACGAAAGCCGCCGAGATGGGTTTCACCCGCGCTCTGGCACTCGAACTCGTTTCCAAGGGCATAAGGGTCAATGCGGTCGCGCCAGGACCGGTCTGGACACCGCTGCAGCCGGCAAGCTGGGGACCTGTCGACCCGCAGGAAGTCTCCGGGCTGGCCAATTCCGTGCCGATGGACCGATGCGGCGACCCGGCTGAACTCGGGCCGGCCTATGTCTATCTGGCGAGCGCTGATTCATCCTTCGTGACAGGCCAGACGCTGCATGTGAATGGCGGGACGATCATCAACGGCTGATTTTCTCTGCGGGCATGGTACTCCTTTTGCGCCATGCCCCGGCACACGCGAGTTTGACCGGTTGAGACCTCGCTCCGCATTGCGCTAGCATAACATATCAATTAATCCAGATATATGGAAACATCAGAAGCCCTTGCAGCTTTCGCTGCGCTGTCACAGGCCACACGCCTGAAGATCATACGTTTGCTCGTGCGTCACGAGCCGGACGGCCTGCGTGTCGGCGAAATTGCGACCCAGCTTGAGCAACCACAGAACACGATTTCAACGCATCTGGCCATTTTGCAGCGTGCGGAGCTCCTCACCTCAGAGCGCCAGAGCCGGGCGGTCATTTACCGGGCAGCCGTGGGGCAGCTTGCAGAGCTGATGGCGTTTCTGCTGTCGGAATGTTGCACAGACCGCCCTGATCTCGCCTCGCCAATCTTGTCCGGGCTGCATCTCTGCACGATGGGTGCAAAGCCGAAAAGCTGAACGCCTGTGTTCCTGATGAACATAATAAAGGACGCCCCTACATGCCGGATGCCCCGCTCTACGATCCCCGCCATCTTCATCCTGTCGACCAGGACAGGCTTGAGCCTCGTAGCGGCGCCACGCATCGGCCGCGTATCCTGCTGCTTTACGGTTCGCTGCGCCAGCGCTCGTTCAGCCGCTTACTCGTGATCGAGGCCTCCCGTATTCTGGAGGCGCTCGGAGCAGAAACGCAGATTTTCGACCCTATGGACCTGCCCATAGTCGATTCCGTGACGGATGACCATCCGAAGGTGCAGGAATTGCGCCGCCTGTCCCTGTGGTCAGAAGGTCAGGTCTGGTGCAGCCCCGAACGCCACGGCACATTGACGGCTGTTTTCAAGAACCAGATTGACTGGCTCCCGCTCGAAACCGGTTCCATACGCCCGACCCAGGGACGAACGCTCGCCGTCATGCAGGTTTGCGGCGGTTCGCAGAGCTTCAACACAGTCAATGCCCTGCGCATTCTGGGCCGCTGGATGCGCATGATCACCATACCCAATCAATCCAGCGTGCCCATGGCCTACAAACAGTTCGACGAGAATGACCGGATGATCCCCTCGTCATTCCATGACCGGCTGGTTGATGTCATGGACGAACTCGTCAAGTTCACCCTGCTGACCCGTGACCGTGCCGATTATCTTGTTGACCGCTATAGTGAACGCAAGGTTGCCTTCGAACTACCGGGCGGCCTGTAACGGGCTTCACTCCGTTCGGCGGGGCAACATGTCACAGCTTTGGCTCTCCTCCCAGGCAGAAAGCAGCCCTTCGTGACTCTGCCTGATGACGGTGGCCAGATCACGGTCGTAGAGGCTGTCTTCAACGCCGGAAGAGAAGATTTCGACTGTGCAGGCGCCGCGATAGCCAGCATCGTAGGTTGCCTTCATCAGTGCCCCAAGCGGAATGGCCCCCTCCCCGGGAATAAGACGGTCCATACCGGAACGGGGCGTGCGCCAGTCACTGGCCTGCACAACAAGGATTGCCGTGCCTGCCCGTCTAATTGCTCCGGCACAATCGGGCTGCTGCCAGATGTTCCAGTAATCCAGGCAGAGCCCGCATGAGGAATGCCCAACGGCCTCGATCACATCCAATGCCTGATCAATGGTCCAGATGGCCGTCTCGACATTGATCGAGACGGGATTAAGTGGCTCGATGGCCAGTTTGACTCCGAGATCGGCCGCAAGCGGAGCGAGAGTGCGCAGATGTTTTTGCGTCTCGTCCAGGCAGCGTTGCATATCGCCTTCGGGTGGTGCGCCGGTATTCATGACAAACGACGCGCCCTCGGCATAGGGTGCAAGGCGCTTCAGGCTATCCGCAAAAGCCGTTACACGCGCTTGGGTAGCCTGAGGCTCGGGTGCCATCTGACTGCCGAAAAACGTGCGTATCGACGGCTGCACCGCACTGATGGCAAGTCCGGCCTCCTTCGCCATTTCCATTTGTCGGGGGGCGTTATCCGCATCGAGCTTTGCTTCGCAGATCTCGATCGCCTGCACGCCGAGGCGGGCATAATGCTCAACATCCTGTTCGAATGACCACGGCTGGGTGGTGAATTGATTCATGCCGAATGCAAAAGGGAAAGGGCTCATCGGTCGAGAAACTCCAGCACGGCCTGATTGAATTTCGCTGTTTCATCAATGAAGAGCATGTGGGAGCTGTTCTCGAAATGGAGCACGTCGCATTTCGGCATGTTCTCCGCCACCCAGGCAGGGCCTTCGGGCACGAGTACGGCGTCCTTGCGGGCGACCATCATCAGGGCAGGTAGATCGATATGGGGCAAAAGGTCTCGCCAGTCATGCATTGTATGGTCCGCCATCATTGCGGCGCGGGCATGAGCAGGGCTTTTGGCCATTTCGGCCAGGAGCATGGTGCGCTCGTCATGCGACAGTGTGGTGGCCAGACAATCTGCAAGATTCTGCTGGTCGAATGCCTCCGGCGTCAGGGTCAGTTTCTGGATGGTTTCAGCCAATCCGGCCTGATCGTAACACGCAGCATGACCGTATTTCCATTCAGCAGAGAAATACTGACGGGGCGTTTGCTGCACAAAGATGGTGTTACGCAGATGCGCCTTTCCGAACAGCTCGAGATAAGACCAGATGATCGGGCAACCGATGGACCAGCCCAGAACCGTCACATCATCAAGCTCAAGCTGCGCGATCAGGTCGCGCAGATCCGCCGCGAGGCGGGCGATACGGTAGGAGTGGTCCGGCTTGCCAGACTCGCCATGCCCGCGCAGGTCGAGTGTGATGACACGGGCTTTTTCAGCCAGTGCCGGAATATTGCGATGGAAGAACCGGCCTGAAAATGTCCAGCCATGGATCATGATCAGCGGGCGCCCGCTGCCCTGCTCCTTGTAATGAAGGGTCGTTCCGTCACTGGCAGTAATTTTTGGCAAGGGCCGTTCCTCCGGATGAGGCGGCATACAGGATGCCGCCAGTGCTTCGAGCTCACATGGCTGCGCAAGCGTCCGGAGACGGGATCGGGTTTCATGAAACGATCGTCACGCAACAGCACGAAAACCTGCATGCTCTCGGGCGTTCTGATGGATCGCTCATCGAAGGAAAAACGTTATGGCCCGCGGAAAGGGGCACATTCCACCCCGGCCAGACAAGGCAGATCTGCCCCAGAAAATATGCCCCGTGTGCCACCGCCCTTTCTCCTGGCGCAAGAAATGGGCTCGTGACTGGGATCAGGTGCGTTATTGTTCGGAACGCTGCCGACACGAGGCCGGCAGCGCTACCCGATCGTAACCACGTACCCGGTCAGGCTTGACGCAATGCCTGAGCCGTAACGGTCGTTGGCGTTCGTCCTGCGGAATGGAGGCAATCATCCTGCAGGTGGAGAATGGCACGTGGTGATTCGTGATTATGCCGCTGTTCTCAGATCCCGGGATGTGTTGCGATAGAAAGACGTGTCAACAACATCAATGCTCAGCATGGCGTCATCAGACCCCAGATATCTTGCCAGTGGCAAAAGACCGTCACCCTGTGTCCATCGATAGGCCGAGCTTTCAAGATCGGACCATCCCTCAAGGTAAGGGCGCTCGCGATGCTCGTTGATGGCATGACACCCGTTTTCCCTGAAAAGATGGATATCTCCGATCAGGACACCCAACTCCCTGCGATCGTCGATATAGGCTCCCCTGGCGAGGTCGGGCCTATCGCTGCGTGAGAGAACGCGCACAAAGCGGGTATCTCCTGGCACCTGGAATACGTAGCCCTTGTCGTTGCGGCGCAATGGCCTCAGGCGCTTTCCGCTATCTGTCACGAGATGCAAGTCCGGTTCACGCGTGACGTGACCCTGTGTCAGGCTAACCTTCACCCGGGCGGCGAGTCTGCGGGCAAGAAGCTCTACAAACTCACGTGTCGTATCGAGCGGAGCACAGCGGTTCATTCCCGAGGAGCCCTGCACGTCGTCCACATGACCCAGTCGCTGTAATGAAGCGGCCTGGTCACTGCTTCCGTCGTCAAAATAGCTTTCCGTGTGCGTGTTGTTGGCGAGAAGAACGGAATGGTGCGGCATCTTGATATGATGATAGCTGTAGGACGGCAGTCCGGTCTCGAAGCTTATCGATTCACCGTTTACCAGCATTCGAACAGGAACAAGGCGCCCGCCCAGCAGGAAACAATGCTCGGCTGTCACCAGCAGATCGGCATCCGGCACATTCTCGGCAAACGCTCCCCGACGAATACGAACCGGGTAATGCTCCATTTCCTGCGCATCGGTCATCTCGCCCTTGCCAACCCACTCGATAGCGACCGCGCTCACGCATCTATCCGACCCAACAGTGCAGACAAGATCCCCCGCTACGAGAGTTTCTACGGCGCGGTCTCCGGCAGGGGTACGGATCATGGTTCCGGGCAGGAAGCAGGCAGTGACAACCAGACTGCCATCCGCCGCCATACCAAACGTATAGCCCGTCGCCTTGATCCCCTTGATGTTGAGCGTACGGGTCGACCCGTCACGCATGGTGATCCTCATGGTGTCAGCCGTCGGAAAGTCTACGCTCACCACGTCCTCGCGACGCAACCCGACCAGCTTGATGCTGTCGCTTGCCGCAGTGGTTCCGTTGAATCCCGTTATGATCGAGGATGGCATGCTGTCGGAAAGTATGGTCAACGTGGCATAATTGGCGCCTGCAAGATCAATCGTGCCACCGACTGCCCCATCGATCACAGCGGTTGCATTCGCCTGAACCGACAACGTGCCGGCGAGAACACCTCCCGCATTGATTGCCACGGTCGCTCCGGACATGACCGTCTGGTTGGCGATCGTGGCACCACTATAGACCCGCTCGACCGTTCCGGCCCCAAAGACCGAGCCACCCGAGACGATACCACGCACGTTGATCGCCCCCTGTAACTTGCCACCCGCAAGGCCGGTAAGGGTCGCCCCTGCCGCGATGTTCGCGTCCTTGACCACACCGCCATTGCTGACGGTGGCAATACCCTTGCTGGTGACGTTGAGGCCGGAAGCCACACCGGCAACGCCAATCGTTCCCCCCGCAGTAATCGTCTGGCTGAGCGCCAGACCTCCGGCAGCGACAACATCACGACCTGCATTGGCCGTAACGCAGTTAACGAGTGTGCCGCCAGCGGCTGTCGTTCGGGATCCTCCATTGCTCTGTCCCGTGATCGTACCGCCAGAGTCATTGCTGACAATGGCGGTCGAGGCAACGCCCCCTCCTGAGATATGACCACTATTGTATACTCTGCCATCAAGACCCGAAGAGGCGCTCGTCATATCGAGCACACCACCATTCTCGATCTCAACTCGGGATAGATAGCCTCTGGTATTGACTTTGAAATAAGCATTCGTGCCGATCGTCACGTTCCGCGCCTCACCATCGAGATAGACGCTCCCTCCGGCCCGTACGGAGTGCTCATAGATGACCGCACCACTCAGGATATTATCGATCGCATAATAATCTGTTGAACATCCGGAAAGTTTTCCACCGTTGGATACAGTTCTTTTTGCAGTGTTTTTCTGGTAATAAGCGGCCCCACCATTCATAATATTTGTATTAACTGAATTACCACCGCTGACCGTACCGTATACCGTCAACTCATCTGTGTAATCTTTTCCATATACAGTCGATCCTGCTCCGATATATGACATTTCCACAATCTCCGTCCGAGTTGCCTATCCATAGAAATGTATCAGGATGCTTTCTACCCAATATATGCGCTGCAATATTTCAAAATACCCACAATATGAAAAAAATTCTCACTGCAACAAACTGTGTTATATTATTTATATATTATTTATGCACATAAGTGTATCTCTTTATATTGTATTTATTTATATAATCTATGGAGATCCTGTTCAGTGCAATATTCCTGCCTTAAGATCGTCATAAGACATGGAACCGCCCATGTGTCCTTGGAGCTGGTTTCAGACATCCGGAGGTCGTGGTGGCCATCACGGTTCTGACGGACTCTGGCAGAGCAGGAGGGACACTGCGCAAGCAGTCAGGCGGTTCATAAGACCTTGCCGGCAAGCCAGACAGGAAGCGCCCATGAGTTGTACAAGCCTTGCATGGCATCGTAGCCATGGGCGCGGGGCAGAGAGTTAAACCTGCCTTCACGCAGTCATGGCAGCGCCGATAGCGGCACCAGGTAACCCGGAACGAGAAAGCAGGCATGAAAAAACCCGCCCTCTTGCGAGAGCGGGTTTTTCCAAAACGTCCCGCACAAACGGGTCGATTCCTGCGGGGCCGAAGCCCCGAAGTATCAGCGCTTCGAGAACTGGAATGAACGACGAGCCTTGGCGCGACCGTACTTCTTGCGCTCGACAACGCGGCTGTCGCGGGTCAGGAAGCCTGCAACCTTCAGAATGCCACGCAGAGCGGGGTCATAATGGGTCAGGGCGCGCGAGATGCCGTGACGCACTGCACCAGCCTGGCCGGACAGACCGCCGCCCTTGACCGTGCAATACACGTCGAACTGGTTGTAGCGATCCGTCAGCAGGAAGGGCTGCGTGATCAGCATGCGCAGAACCGGACGGGCGAAGTACGTCGTGACCGGACGGCCATTGACGATGATGTCACCCTTGCCCGGCTTGACCCATACGCGTGCCGTGGCGTCCTTACGACGACCCGTTGCATAGGAACGGCCCTGTGCATCGCGCTTGACTTCGTGAACCGGAGCAGCCTGCGTGGCAGGAGCGATACCGGCGAGGTCCTGAAGCGTACCTGTGCGCTCTTGAGTTTCAGACATATCTCTCAGGCCTCGATCACATTGAGGGTGTTCTTGCGGTTCATGGACGCAACATCCAGCTTGACCGGCTGCTGGCCTTCATGCGGGTGCTTGTCACCGGCATAGACATACAGATGCTTCATCTGGGCGCGCTGCAGGGGGCCGCGCGTGATCATACGCTCGACTGCCTTCTCGATCACGCTGCCGGGGTTCTTGCCCTCGAGGCGCTGCGTGATGGTGCGCTCCTTGATGCCACCGGGATGACCCGTGTGGTAGTGGAACAGCTTCTGGCCCACCTTGTTGCCGGTCAGGACGATCTTCTCGGCGTTGATCACGACGATGTTGTCGCCGCAATCGACATGCGGGGTGTACTGGGGCTTGTGCTTGCCGCGCAGGCGGGTCGCGATGATGGTGGCGAGGCGGCCAAGAACGAGCCCTTCGGCGTCGATCAGGGTCCAGCCTTTCGTCACCTCTGCAGGCTTCAACGAAAGTGTGGTCTTCATGATTCTGACTGATCCAGCAACATGTGTTGGTATTGGGGGCGCCTTATGGGGCGTGCCCGCTCGCAGGTCAAGCTTTTTCGACTCTGGCTACCACACGAAAAATGGCTGTTTTCCGCCATTTTTCGCATAACGGTATCATGATACCGCATAAAAAACACCTGAGATTGTCCCTGTTGCAAAGCCGGACTAACATGCAGCCAGTCGATTGAGGCCGTTTCAAGAGGATGATCTGACGTGAAAAGACCCTTGCTTGCCGCAGGCCTGTGCCTTGTTGTCATCGGTCTGGGTGCTATCGGGGTACGCCACGAATCCAAGGCTGAGTTGCAACGCGCCCTTGCGAGCCTGCGTGCCAACCTGCCGCCCGACTCACGTTTCGAATATGATCAGGCCTATCCGCGCTTTCTCGCACGCGGTGCCGGTTTCGAGAATGCCCGCTTCATCCGCGGTGATATTGTCCTCGCGGCAAGACATCTCACCATCAACAATCCCACGGGTTATCTTGCAACGGGGCTGAGCTTTTCACAGATCCATGCTGATCATGTGACAGTTCAGGGGCCTGTGAGCGGTACCATTGGCGAAGTGACGCTCAAGAAGCTTCTGCTACCGCCCTTCAGCCGCGAGAGACGCGATATCGTCACCCTGCCGCCGGCCTCGCAAATTCATTTTCGTCATGGTCAGATCCATGACATCGCCCTGACCGCATCGAGCGGTTGCACGCTCACGATGGGCTACGCCTCTCTCGATAATTACGGCCACGATGATGGCAATGCCGGAAGCCTTCACGAAGGTCATGTGCTTTGCGCGAAAGACAGCATGGTGGCGGGCCTGTTGTCCCGTAGCACCCACCAGGCAACCGCACCTGTCAGCCTCGATATTACCGACATGCATGAAAGTGGCATACGCTACGCCCGCTATGTCGGTTGGGCGGAGCAATTCAGGGGCGGCACCCTGCCGGCTCACGTCGCGCTTTTGTCCGATGCGCTGGAAACCCCTGCAAGAACCGAAACCAAGGGTCTGTCCTTCTCATTCCTCAACCTGCAACTGACATCGGAGACCAGCGACATGCGCCGCTGGAAAGAAGGCGAGACGATCGAAACACGGGGAGAGACGCGTAATTCCTCTCTCAAGATCGGCCCTGCGTCTCCCCTCTCGCTTGTCCTGCCCCCGGTTGTCCACATCAACACGGTCAACCAGACCATGTCCTTCAACACGACCACGCGTACAGGAATGATTGATCTGACGGCCACCACCCCGAAATCCTTCACGGTCAATGCCCGGCTCGCCATGAACAATCTCGAGAATTACGATGCGGAGCATCTGCCCGCCCTCGTTTCGACCGATCTGACCTACACGGATGAAGGGGGCAATCTCGATGCGCTCCTGACGCGCATCGCCGCCCAGCGCAACATGACCCTTGAGGATCTCAAACCGACGCTCCTCATGTCACTGGCCTTCGTCGTACAGAAGGTCCCGGGGCTGAGTGCGGTCCCCGAATTCGTGCAGTCCCCTACAGGGAAAAGCCTGACGCTCTCCTTCCGACCGCCAGTACCCCTCGATAATTCCAGCATGATCAGAATGATCAAGCCGCTATCGCAGGATCCTGCCATGGCACGGGCCTGGTCATCACCGCCCGTCCTTTCCACGACGTTGCACTGAACATGGCGTCACCCATCCATCTGATCGGGGCCAGTGGTCGCTCCGGCTCCGCCATCGCCCGGGCGCTTGCCGCGCAGGGCGACACGGTGATTGCCGTCATACGGTCCCCGAAAAAACTCGAAAGCGCCCAACGTCGTACGGCGCGCATGGCCGATCTGAACGACGCCACCACCCTTGCCACGGCTCTTGAGGGGGCTGAACGGATCGTCTCGACTGCCCATGCCCGCTTCATTCCTGCCATTCTTGCCGCCGCCCCGGCCACTGCCAGCCTGATTGCCCTTGGCAGCACACGAAAATTCACGCGCTGGCCGGACGCGCATGGCAATGGGGTGCTGGCTGG